>CALCIK010000108.1 GCA_937907475.1 uncultured Bacteroidota bacterium
CGGACGTAATCGTTTAGGTTGCGGACGTAATCGTTTAGGTTACGGACGTAATCGTTTAGGTTGCGGACGTAATCGTTTAGGTTACGGACATAATCGTTTAGGTTACGGACGTAATCGTTTAGGCTACGGACGTAATCGTTTAGGTTGCGGACGTATCTGTTTAGGTTGTGGACGCAATCGTTTAGGTTCTGAACCTATAATTTTAGGTTATAGGACGTAAGTTTTTATGTGGGGGGACGTAAAATTTTACGTCAAGGGGGTAGTTTTTCGTAGAAAGGTATTAAATCTCGATTTGCATAATATGGCTATTGGGTCAATAAAAAAGCGGCAAAACTTCATGCCTTGCCGCTTTTATCAATTTTAGACCCCGATATAAGAGTTATCGCCTTCCTTTGAGGAGTAATGACCGGCGTGTTCCCAAAGCCCGTCTTTTATGTAGGACATCTTTTTTTAATGGTTAATGAGCAATAAACCACTCATAACTCATTGTTTCGACAAGCTCAACAACCACTCATAACTCATAACTCGCACTTATTTTGTTTTTGGAGCCGGAATTTGAAGGGTGGTGCCGGGTTTCACCTCTTCTGAGGTGAGTTTGTTAAACTTCATGAGGGCATCTTTGGTGATGTTGAAGGATGCGGCAATTTTTGCCAGACTATCGCCCTTCTGCATGATGTATTGCGCTACGATTAGGGTTCCCGATGCTGCCTCCTTCATTTCGGGCAAATCTGAAGCAGGTTGGATATTGTCATCCATTTTACGGGCTTCGATGTTTCGATACACTTTTTCGTAGGCTTTCGGCACCTTAATGATTAAGGTTTTACCAATAGTCAGTTTGTTGCTGCTTAGTTTGTTCCAACGTTTGAGGTCATTGGCGGTGCAATCGTAGGTTTCGGCAATCATACCCAAAGAGTCACCTTCCTTCACCTGATATTCCAAATTGGTCATCCTGCCATCGTCAAGCTTAACGGGGGTGTATTCCAATCCGTATTCGTTCATCTTATAGTTCCAAACATTATCGGCCGGCAGGTTAATCCGGTCGTTTATATTGGCGGTATTTAGGATGATTTCATTGGGTTGGGGTGTTTTTTCGGCAATAAAACTCATGAAGTCGGCCAGTTTGGTTACGGGCAGCGTTACGGGAAAACCATTGGTCATTCGCGGGATTAAAGCCCGTTTGACTGCGGGGTTCAAAAATTGCAACTCTTCCAAAGGCATGGTGAGGTAACTGGCCACTTCTTTTAAATCGAGCGGCACATAAACCCTAATGGTGTCGGTAGCATAAAAGCTATAGGCAGCATCGTGCTTGATGAGGTTATGTTCGGGGTAATAGTTCATGGCATACACTGCTGCTGTATAAAGAGGAATATAGCTTTGCGCTTCCTCAGACAAAAAAGGTGCCACAGCCTTGTAGCTTTTTCTGCCGCCGGCTCTTTTAATCGCTTTATTGACTACTCCTTCCCCAATGTTAAAGGCAACAATGGCCAATTGCCAATCCCGATATCGGCCATATAAACTTCTCAAATGCTGTACAGCTACTTCGGTTGATAGCACCGGGTCGAATCGTTCGTCAATAAACGAATTGGCTTCTAATCCATACATGCGAGCAGTGCCATAAGGGAGTTGCCACAGTCCGGCTCCATTGTTCGATTTGGCATGGGGGATGAGTGCCGATTGCATGACGGGCAAATATTTCAATTCAATAGGAAGCCCATAGCGGTCTAAGGCATCTTCAAAAATTCGGTAATAGTGGTCGGTTCGGGGCAACATTCGGGCTATTTGGTCGCGCCGCTGTACGAGATAGATAGAAATAAACTTGCTCACCAATTCGTCATACTCCATTGGGATAAGGGTGGGCAGTGCCTTTAAACGGGCGGCATAGACTTCATCGGTAAATTCGGGTATTTTATCAGGAGCCAAAGGATAGCTGGCAGTTTTCGGGCCGCGCAGTAATTTGTTTTCTGTAATAACATTGCGCTGTGAAGCTGAGTAAACTTTAGTTTCCGCCTCGGCGGGAACTACTGCGGGGGCTTTCGTTACCACACTTGGTTCTTCGGTAGTTTCAATTTTTTCAGTTTCTGTTATATCCGTATCGCCCCAGTCTTCTTCTTCATCGGCTTCGGGTATTTGGAGGTCAACTGCTCCTTGGTAATCAAAACTAGTATTGGTTGCAGGCTCGATTGTTTTTGTTTTATCGTTGCTGACCGGTGCAATCGTGGCGGAAGACTTAACGCCGGGTGTCGTTTCGGTTGCCTTTTTTTTACCGGTGGTATCGGCGGGGACTGCTTTTGGAATCTCTCGTTTAGTTACGGAAGTAACCTGTGCAATTGACAATTCCGATTTAAGTAAAATAAAGGTGAGCGCAAGAAGGAAGCTATATCGGTAAAATTCGCGGGTAGGTATTCGCATATTTAACATGTTAATTTGGGGTAAGGATGTATTTTAAAAGCGGTTGCTTCATACAATTGGTGTAAAATTAAGCAAAAAGCTACATTGGTAATGCTTCATCCACTACTTTTAACTTGGATTAGGAACGCTTCATTTCTATTTTAGAGTATAACGTAGCGGTGTATTGATAAAAAAGCAACCCCACAACCGATTTTTTTATATTTTGCACACTAAACCAATTTCCTTTCATTTGCTAAACATCAACTACTTATGAAATCAACTGTTACACTATTGTTTTCTCTTCTCTTGTTGAGTTTCCTTCCTCTCCATGCTCAATACCAACTCAATGGCAGTGCCATTCAAACCGATGAAACCTGTTTTCAATTGACCCCTGCGCTGAATACACAAGCCGGTTCCATGTGGTATTTGGAGCAGGTAAGCCTTCTTGAAAGTTTTACCCTTGACTTCGATATGTATTTGGGTTGTGTAGATGCCAATGGTGCCGACGGAATTTATTTCGTTTTGCAACCCATCAGCACTTCTCTCGGCAGTTTGGGTGGCGGTATTGGGTTTGAAGGCATCACGCCCTCCTTGGGCGTTGAGTTTGATACCTGGCAAAACGGCATCTACGGCGACCCGACTATTGACCATATAGCCATTCAGCAAAACGGCGACTTGAACCATAGTGGGGTAAATAACCTTGCCGCTCCGGTATCCATTAGTGCCGGCAGCGACAATGTGGAAGACTGCGTATATCACAATATGCGTATCGTTTGGGATGCAAGTACCCAAACCCTGTCCGTGTATTTTGATTGCAATTTGCGGTTGACCTATACCGGTAATATTGTCAACAATATTTTTGGTGGCGACCCCGATGTCTTTTGGGGATTTACCTCCGCAACCGGAGCTGCGAATAATGTCCACACCGTTTGTTTGGACTATATCTCATTTACCGACCAGTTAGAGGACACTGCTATTTGCCAAGGCGAGAGCGTTCCACTAAGCGTACCCGAGGGTTTTGAAATTTATATATGGGAACCCACAACAGGGCTTAGTAACCCCAATATCCCTAATCCCGTTGCAACGCCAACCGTTACCACCACTTATACGGTAACCGTGATTGATGAATGTGGCAACGACTTTAACGATGTAGTAACCATTAGCATTGTACCCGATTTTACCCTTGATTTAGGCCCAAACATGTTTATCTGTGAAAACGAAAACATCGTAATAGATGCGACTACCGAAGGTGCTACCGGTTATTTATGGGAAAACGGCAGCACCAACCCTACTATTGAAATCACGGCGGCAGGCTCCTACTGGGTTCAGGTGAGTAACGCTTGCAATACGGTTACCGACACGATTACCTTCCTCCCCTTGATAGTGGATTATAACCTTGACCTTGGTCCCGATGTAACCGTTTGTGAAGGGCAAGCCGCTTTCCTTAGCTCTAATATCTTTGATGATAATTTGAATTTCCTTTGGTCGAGCGGACAAACCACTCCGGTCATCTCGGTCTTTGAAGCAGGGGAATATTCGCTCACCATTAGCAATGATTGTGGGATTAGTATGGATACTCTCTCCGTATCTTTTACCCCCGCTCCTACAGTTGAATTGGGTGAAACCCTGCAAGACCTGTGTGTGGAAGACATCAACCTCCTCAATGCCTCCGGTGATGAAACAACCGGCTACCTTTGGCAAGATGGCAGTACGAACCCGACTTATTTGGTACAAGCAACCGGCATTTATTCCGTTACGGTCAGCAACACTTGCGGGGTTGCTACGGACGAAGTTTGTATTACCCTTCAAAGTTGCGATGCGCAGTGTGAAGCAATGGAAGTGATAAACGTGTTTACCTGCGAACCCGTTACCCAAAACTACACCGTTTACGCATCTGTCAGCGGCGGGACAGCCCCTTATTCCGTTTCGGGCAGCTACAACGGCACTATCAATGAAGACAATACGGTGATCAGCTTTGGCCCCCTTGCCCCCGGCACCAACTACCAATTAACCTTTACCGATGCCCTAGGATGTGTTCGCAGTGTCTTGACTAAACCCGCCTGCAATACTTTGCCCGTTGAACTCATCAGTTTTACAGGAGAGGCTTTGGAAAAAGGAAATGAGTTGCAATGGAAAGTAGCCTCCGAAACCAACTGCGCTTATTACAACCTATTTGTTTCCACCGATGGGGCAAACACGTTCAACCTTTTAGCTCGGTTAAATGCCGCCGGCAATACTTCTTTACAACAACAATATGGGTATTTACATACAAATGCTCCAACAGGTAAGGCCTACTATAAACTCACCCAAACCGACTTTGACGGCACCGAACAACATTTGGGTACGGTAATGCTTCAAAGAAATATTACTATCGGTTCCGGCAGTCTTACTATACAATCTATATTACCTGTCCCCACTCGAAATGAAGCATGGCTGAATTTCAGTGCTCTTGAGTCAGAAACTGCCGATTTAAGTTTATACAATACCGCAGGACAATTGATTATGGAGCTACAAGTTCCAACTCAGGCAGGAAACAATCAATTTGCCCTCCAACTCGGTCATTTGTCATCGGGGTTATATGTGCTGATGCTTTCCAACAGCAGCAGCCGGTGTGTTCAGAAATTGGTTAAAGAATAGCCCCCGAACCAAGGTGTTACTTGAGTAGAGTCCAATAAAAAACGGTTATTAGCAACTGCAACGAAGCAGGAACTAATAACCGTTTTTATGTGGAAATAACTCAGATGCGAAAAACACCCCGATTAAAGCATTGCTTGCCGGAGGCCACACCGTTATTTAAGTACTGATGCTAATTTTGATGTTAAAATGAAGAATAGCGAAATCGCCAACCGCATTTTGCCTACTTCACGTGCATCGTATCGGAAACAGTCAGCTTTTTACGGCCTTTTGCTCTTCTTCGGGCTAAAACAGCGCGACCTCCTTTGGTTGCCATGCGCAATCTAAAACCATGTTTGTTTTTACGCCTTCTTACCGAGGGTTGATATGTTCTTTTCATGAGGGTACGTTTTTACAATTTGGGTTGCAAAAGTAATGCTTTTTTGCTGTTTTTGCATATTGTGCCATAGTTTTTTTAATGGCAAGTGGTAAAAGTGGTTTTATCCGTTCATTGAAACTAAAAATTCTTCGTTCGATTTCGTGCCTCTCATGTGTTGAAACAAGAAATTCATGGCTTCTTCGGTATTCATATCTGCCAAGTGGTTTCTCAAAATATACATGCGTTTGAGGACATCTCTATCTAAGAGGAGGTCGTCTCTGCGGGTACTCGAGGCTGTAACGTCAATAGCAGGGTAAATTCGTTTGTTGGAAAGACGGCGGTCGAGTTGGAGTTCCATATTACCGGTTCCTTTAAACTCTTCAAAAATAACCTCATCCATACGCGAGCCGGTGTCAATCAATGCGGTAGCGATGATGGTCAATGACCCCCCGTTTTCAATATTGCGGGCTGCACCGAAAAATTTCTTGGGTTGGTGCAAAGCGTTGGCTTCAACCCCTCCTGAAAGCACTTTACCCGATGTGGGGGCAACGGTATTGTGTGCTCGGGCAAGGCGGGTAATGGAGTCGAGCAGTATCACCACATCGTGCCCACATTCCACCAATCGTTTGGCTTTTTGAAGAGCGATTTGCGATACTTTCACATGTCGGTCTGCCGGCTCGTCAAAGGTGGAGGCGATGACTTCTGCATTAACGCTGCGCTCCATATCGGTTACTTCCTCAGGACGCTCGTCAATGAGTAGAATAATGAGATAGACTTCGGGGTGATTACGGGCAATGGCATTCGCTATATCTTTAAGCAAATAGGTCTTACCCGTTTTGGGCTGTGCCACGATTAGACCGCGCTGTCCTTTTCCGATAGGGGTGAACAGGTCAACTATACGCATTGACAACGTACTGCTATCGCCGGACAGGTTAATTTTTTGGTCCGGAAAAACAGGGGTCAGGTAGTCAAAGGGAACGCGGTCGCGCACATCTTCCGGACCCTTTCCGTTGATGGATTCTACTTTTAACAAAGCAAAATACTTCTCCCCTTCTTTGGGCGGCCTTACGGCACCGGTTACGGTATCACCGGTTTTTAATCCGAACAATTTTATTTGAGAAGGTGATACATATACATCATCCGGCGAACTGAGATAGTTATAGTCGGCGGAGCGCAAAAAACCATAGCCATCTGCCATCATTTCCAACACCCCTTCGCCTACAATCATACCGTCAAGGTCAATGTTAAACTCGGGTTCTTTCTCTTTTTTAGGATGGCGGTTTTCCTGATGGGGTTGTTTTTCGGGGCGTTTGTCTTTCTTTCTTGGGTCTTCAGAGGTTGGTACAACAATCGTTTTAGGTTGAACCACCGGTGCTTCCACCTCTACTGTTTTAGGCTCTTCGGTTTTGATGGTGCGGTCAATAGCAGTATCTTTTTCGCGCTCTTTCAGTTCGGTAACAGGGGTTCTTTTGCGCAATTTTTTGACTCTGGGCAGTCCGTTAAAAGGACTTTCGCTACCGTTGGAATTGTCATCCTCTTCTTCTTTATTATCGTCAGAATGTTTTTCGAGGATAATCTGCTTGACGTAAGGCTCTTCCTTTTCGTTGGCGGATGCAACATTTTGAGCATTGACCTCCTCCAAAATATCGTCTATGGATATGATTATATCGGAATTTTCTTCGGCTTGGGTATTCTCTTTTACTTCCTCTTGTGGAGTGGGGCGATCGTTATTTTCTTCATCCGAATCTTCCATACTGGAAAGCACGGCTTGTTTATCTAAAATTTTAAGGATGAGGTCGTTTTTCTTGAGTTTCCCATAACCGTCAACTTCCAATTGGTGGGCAATTTCCTTGAGGTCGGGCATTACCATCTCGCTAAGTTGCAAAATATCGTACATAAGTAGGAACGGATTAAATTTGGAGTTTTAAATGATGAAAATGTGGGGGGTAAAAAGATTTGCTTTGTTGTGGATTGGTTTTATTCCCCTAATACGACAGAGTGTTCAATGATAAGAGAACTAGTATTGATTTTTGATAATAGGCACTTGCATTGAATAGTGCAGGGATACAATAAAGCAATATTGCCGGACATAAAGCTTAACCCTCAATGTTCAAATTAAAATACATTTACTGCAAACAAAAAATGAGAAAGGTGAGCAATCAAATGTGCCGACTTTATCACCTGATTAGGCAACATGAAAATAGGAAATGATGTTTATGAGAAAGAAAAAAGCCTGAAAAAGGTTTTTTAAGCGACAAGGCATGAATGGCTGCGGAAATAGCCTGATAGCAGATAACAGTCAGAAGCAAAATCGCTGCAAATTTAAGGCTGTTTTTGGTCAATGCAACCTTTTTGAAAAAATTGTGCATAACTATTTGTCGCACGAAAGTCCAATCCGGTTTTATCATTGGTCATGCGCCGTATGTAATTTATTACATGTTTCGCCGATACTGACCACCCACCTGATAGAGGGCATTCGTAATTTGACCCAACGAACAATACTTGACCGCCTCCATCAATGCTTCAAACATATTACCGTTTTGAATAGCCACTTGTTGCAAACGATACAACTGTTCCGATGCTTTGGCGGCATGAAGCCCGTGAAGATGCTGCAAGGTTGTGATTTGCGATTCTTTTTCTTCGATAGTGGCACGGATAACCTCTTTGGGTAAAATAGTGGGCGAGCCATCGGCAGAAAGGAATGTGTTGACCCCTATAATGGGCAGTTTACCATCGTGTTTCAGGGTTTCGTAATACAGGCTTTCCTCTTGTATTTTACCTCGCTGATACATTGTTTCCATTGCACCCAATACCCCGCCGCGCTCGGTAATACGGTCGAACTCGGCCAATACTGCTTCTTCTACCAAGTCGGTCAATTCTTCGATGATAAAACTCCCTTGCAGCGGATTTTGATTTTTTGCCAACCCCAATTCGTGGTTGATGATCAATTGAATGGCCATGGCTCGGCGCACGCTTTCTTCGGTGGGTGTGGTAATCGCTTCATCGTAAGCGTTGGTATGCAGCGAATTGCAATTGTCGTATATGGCATATAATGCTTGAAGTGTCGTGCGGATGTCATTAAAGCTGATTTCCTGTGCATGGAGGGAGCGTCCAGAAGTTTGAATATGATATTTCAATTTTTGCGATCGCTCGTCAGCACCGTATTTCAATTTCATGGCTTTTGCCCAAATCCGTCTGGCAACTCGGCCGATGACCGCATATTCCGGGTCAATCCCATTGCTGAAGAAAAAGGACAGATTGGGTGCGAAGTCGTCAATATTCATTCCCCGGCTGAGGTAATACTCCACATAAGTAAAGCCGTTGGCAAGGGTAAACGCTAACTGACTGATAGGGTTGGCTCCTGCCTCGGCAATATGGTAGCCCGATATGGACACGGAGTAGAAGTTTCTCACGTCTTTATGGATGAAATACTGTTGCATATCCCCCATCAACCTTAGCGAAAATTCGGTGCTGAAGATACAGGTGTTTTGCGCCTGATCTTCCTTCAATATATCGGCTTGCACCGTTCCGCGCACTTGGCGGAGCGTATAGGCTTTAATTTGTTCATAGACATCGGCAGGAAGTATCTGATCTGCGGAGAGTCCCAAAAACATTAACCCCAAACCGTTGTTTCCTTCGGGTAGTTGAGATTCGTTGTAAACGGGTGGAGCGGCTTTTTTTTCGGCAAAAATCCGGGTTATTTTAGCTTTTACCTCATTTTCTAATCCGTTTTGTTGGATATAAAGTTCGCATTGTTGGTCAATAGCAGCATTTAGGAAAAAAGCGGTAACTGTAGCTGCCGGGCCGTTGATGGTCATCGAAACCGATACATTGGGTTCGCAGAGGTTGAAACCGGAATACAATTTTTTGGCGTCGTCCAAACAGCAAACCGATACCCCGCTATTCCCTATTTTACCGTAAATGTCGGGGCGGTAATCGGGGTCTTCGCCATAAAGTGTTACCGAATCAAACGCCGTTGACAATCGTTTAGCGGGCATTCCCAACGATACATAATGAAACCGCTTGTTGGTTCTTTCGGGGTTGCCCTCTCCGGCGAACATTCGGGTGGGGTCTTCATTCTCTCGCTTAAACGGAAAAACACCTGCCGTATAGGGAAACTCACCGGGTACATTCTCCTGCAAGTTCCATCTCAAAATATCGCCCCAATCTTCATACCTCGGCAAGCTGATTTTGGGGATTTGGTTGTGGCTGAGCGATTCGGTATGGGTTTGCACTTTTATTTCTTTACCTCTCACCTTATATATATAAGTAGGGGCGGCATAGCTTGCTTTTTTGGCTTGCCATGTTTCTAAAACATCTAAGTTGAGCGGGGTCAGGTGTTTTTGGGTTTGAGTATATTTTTCCTGCAAGGAAAGGGTTATCAGTTGCTCATTCGTTTTTTCGGTGGTTGATTTTTCACCAATTACCGGGGCAACAGCTGTATCTTTTATGGTCTTGGCAGGGTATAGTTCCAATACTTTTTTCAATGCGCCTAATTGACGGGCAACTGTCGCTTGTTGCGATACCCAATCATCATAGCGGCGGTTGCTTTCCGATATTTCCGATAAGTACCGAGTGCGGGCAGGCGGTATGATATAGATTTTCTCGCTCTCACCAACCGGTATATTTAAAGTGCTGTTAAAATCTGCACCGGTTTTTTGAGCGATGGTTTGTATCAGCGTTTTATATAAACGGTTGGTGCCGGGGTCGTTGAATTGTGAAGCAATCGTGCCAAAAACAGGTAATTTTTCATCGGGCGTATCCCAAAGGTTACGGGCGCGTTTAAACTGCTTTTTCACATCCCGTAGGGCATCTAAAGCCCCGCGTTTGTCAAACTTGTTGATGGAAATGAGGTCGGCAAAGTCTATCATGTCTATTTTTTCCAACTGCGAAGCCGCCCCGTATTCGGGTGTCATCACATAAAGCGACAGGTCGGAGAAGTCAATAATTTCAGTATCCGATTGCCCGATGCCGGAAGTTTCGAGGATGATCAGGTCAAATTCCGCGGCTTTTAACAATAGAATCACATCGGGAATGTGTCGGGACAAGGCAAGGTTAGACTGACGAGTGGCAAGCGAACGCATGAATACATGAGAGTGATTGATGGCGTTCATGCGAATGCGGTCTCCCAAAAGCGCACCGCCTGATTTTCGTTTGGAGGGATCTACCGAAACGATAGCGATGTGCTTATCGGGAAAATCGAGTAAAAAACGGCGCACTAATTCATCTACCAAGGAAGATTTACCCGACCCTCCGGTACCGGTAATACCGAGTACGGGAATGGTTTTGGAGGAAAATTGAGTACGGATAATGTGCATGTATTCCTTCACAAAGTCGGGATAGTTCTCTGCAGCCGAGATGGCGCGGGCGATGTTATGCGGCTGATTGACCGACAAGTGGCG
This sequence comes from uncultured Bacteroidota bacterium, assembly GCA_937907475.1. Lineage (GTDB taxonomy): Bacteria > Bacteroidota > Bacteroidia > Chitinophagales > UBA2359 > UBA2359. The sequence continues at coordinate 10,783 of CALCIK010000108.1, forward strand.
GAGTTCACCGTTGAGTTGGTTGCCTACCGGAAAATCGGATTGTTGCAGCAAATCGTTAATCATACCCTGAAGCCCAAGGGAGCGACCGTCATCGGGCGAATAGATGCGGGTGATGCCGTATTGATGGAGTTCTTCTATCTCAGACGGAAGGATGGTGCCGCCGCCGCCGCCAAAGATTTTTACATGCGAAGCATTCCGTTCTTTGAGCAGGTCGTGCATATATTTGAAGAACTCGGTATGCCCTCCCTGATAGGAAGTGATGGCAATAGCCTGTGCATCTTCCTGAATGGCGCAATTCACGATTTCATCTACCGAGCGGTTGTGTCCAAGGTGGATGACCTCGGCACCCGATGCCTGCATGATGCGGCGCATGATGTTAATGGCGGCATCGTGCCCGTCAAATAGACTGGCTGCTGTAACAATTCTAATCTTGTGAGTTGGAATATATAGCGTAGGAGGATTCATGAGTAACTAATTTGTCTTAGTAAAACACAATTAGACCGACAAGTTTCTAATCCGAAGCAAAAAATGAGGTGTTTGTCCGCCTTTAGAGGCATAAAATTACAACAAAAAATTGGCAATTTAACCGATTATTGATATTAGTCGTTACTTCGACTTCGCTCAGTGCAGTCGTCTTTCGTCTAATATCTAATGTCTTGAATCTTAAGTCTAAAAAAAACCTACCTCATCAAACAGATAATGTTGGCAATAGGTAAAATTTCTTTTAAGACTATTTTGTTCGAAAATCTGTTCCTCAACGAAAAGTTCAGCAACACACTGCGGCTAAGTTTAAAATCTCCCCCATAGGCTATGGTAAACGAGTTGTTGTCGGGTTGGAGGGTAAAGTTTTGCATAAAAAACTCGGTAAAGAAATTATATCTGCCGTTACCGTAGCGCATATTGGCACCCCATAAAAATGCATCGCTTTCTGCTCTTAAAGTATATTGCGCCATACCACTCAAGAGCCATTGTTTACCTATCCCCAAAGAAGCGTTAATCCACATGCCGGTAGCCTCTCCTATCAAACTCAAACTATCTAAAGTTACATCTCTGTCAAACACATAAGAGCGGGCAAATGCCACGTCTATCATAGAAGTATTCCAATGACGTTGAATGTAACGATTTTGAAGTTCTTTGAGCGTTTCGCGGCGCATAGATTGATAGTACACCAATTCAGAACGCAGGGAGTCGATAGATTGAAACAGTATGTTTTGTGCATTTACCGATTTGGCATCTTTTCTTCCCTTAAATTTTTCAACTTGTTTTCTCAACTGCTTTAGTTCAGTGGTCATGTTTTTTTCATCAACGCCCACCAGCATATTGAGTGAATCGACTAATTCGGGGTCGCTCAACGGGTCCCTGCTGCGGTAAATATTCATCTTAAACCCCCATGCCAGATTGTTGATAGAATCTTTTTGCAAAACCCCAACAGAGGCACTTAACGTAGAGAGCATTTTTAGCAATGGGTTTGCCTTTTGGTACTTGCTCAATGGTGCGCGGTCGTATAACAGATGCCAAAGCGGTTGTGCTTCAATAGCAAGATTGGGTTGAAAGCTGTAAGTCCTTAATGACCAATCTACTTTAAAATTGCGAGGCATTCCGGGTTTGATAATGCGGTCAGGTGTGGCATCCAACATTACAAAAGCAGGGGAAACCGGTATGGAAAACTCGGTAGCTTTTATCACCTCGCCAAAATCGTCGTAAGCCGACTCCTGCCCACGCAACAAGAAGGAACACAAAGACAAACAAACTACAAAACCAAAGTAAGGAATAGTTTTCATGCTGCTTAACCTTTAAGCGGTGAAAGACAGAAGTAATACCGTGAGAGAGAAAACACACTATATTAAAGGAAACTAAGTATTGTGTACTTCAAACTAAGTTTACCAAGGCAAATAAAAAACTGCTTATCGCAGTATGTTCATCGGGTTAAAACGCCATAGTGCAAACATAGGTAAACATCATTAAAACAACGCTCATTATGGAAAACATTTTGTAGTGTCGTTGCGCAAAGAACAAACCCCAAAGGTGGGTTGGCATACTAATTGAAGCCGTAATATTTGATGGAACCATTTTTGAAAATACTTGCTATCTTTACCCAAAACTTAATACCATGAAAGGGATTGTACTGGCCGGTGGCTCGGGCACCCGCCTCCACCCCATCACTTACGCCATTAGCAAGCAGCTAATGCCCATTTACGATAAACCCATGATTTATTACCCGCTTTCGACCCTAATGATGGCGGGCATCAACGAAATACTGATTATCTCCACCCCGCAACACCTGCCGTTGTTTTCTGAATTGTTGGGAGACGGTTCGGCTTATGGCTGCTCTTTTTCCTATATCGAACAGCGTGTTCCCAATGGATTGGCACAGGCTTTTGTATTGGGCAAAGAGTTTATCGGCAAGGATAAGGTATCTTTAGTGTTGGGCGATAATATTTTTTACGGCACAAAATTTGAAAGCCAACTGGAAGAATGTAACGATATAGACGGTGGGCTAATCTTTGCCTATCACGTTTCGGACCCCGAACGATACGGGGTTGTTGCATTTGACGAAAACAACAAAGCCATTTCCATAGAAGAAAAACCCGCACAACCCACCTCCAACTACGCCGTTCCGGGTTTGTATTTTTATGATAACGAAGTGGTCAACATTGCCGAAAACCTACAGCCCAGTAAACGCGGTGAATACGAAATTACCGATGTCAACCGCGAGTATTTGCGACAAAACAGACTCCACGTAGCGGTATTAGACAGAGGGACGGCTTGGTTAGATACGGGCACCTTTGAATCGCTCATGGAAGCGAGTCAGTTTGTGCATGTGATAGAAAAACGGCAAGGACTGAAAATAGGATGCATCGAAGAAATCGCTTTCCGAAAGGGCTTTATCAATCGCGAACAACTGCAGCAATTGGCACTCCCTCTGCTAAAAAGCGGTTATGGGCAGTATTTGATGGAACTGCTGCGATAGGCTTCAACCTCGCCGTTGTCTGTGTCCCCACAGACGACTCCGTCCGGTTGAGTTGGGTTGTCTGTGGGGACACAGACAACGGCATTAGACAACGGCGCACAACGGTATATCGCATAACGACATTGACAACGGAACACAACTGCCAGTAGTTAAATCATACCCGCCAATGAGTGAGCATGTCAAAATCGTCAATACCGCTTTCGTAAAACATAGCCGATGAATATTTGTATTCATGAGGCAAGACAGCTAATTGCCACTTATCGGCAATTGGGTTATTATGAACATAATCAACCTTCTGCCGCCAAACTTCATCCGTAAACAAGGGTATGGGTAAACTATTCCGTTGCCAAAAATGATAATTACGGGTTGTGCTATTCACCTCAAAATGGGTTAAAAGCAGGGGATTATGCTGCCGCAAGTCATGTAAAAAAGAATGCGCTGTATGTTTTAACAAACTGGCATGAGGCAGTTCTTTCCCATTCCTTGAAATCAATGTCCATATCAAATGTATGTGATTGGGCATGATAACAAAGGCAAAAACTTCAATTTTCCGATGTTTGACTAAATAACGCAAACTATCCACAATGATATCCTTGTATTTGTCGGGTTTTAATAATTGAAACCAGTTGGTAATTGTGGCGGTGAAAAAGTAGGGCTGCCCTAATTCCATAACAGGGAATTGCATAATTCATTGATTTTGGCGTGAAAGGGTGAATTGGGTGTTATTGTGATTGTTGGCACTCATGTCTCCACTGTTCAGAAAAATGCCCATCTTGCATAGTCGCCGCCGCTCCGCTTGGCGGCTTTATTGCAAGATAGTCATTTTCCCTCTTTTTTTATTAGCTCAAAGAAAAAACCGGAAAAGCCAGCCCACCCAACTACGGGACGAATACAATGCGGAAGCCGATGCTGCTGAGGCGAATGTCGGGGGGGTTGAAGTTCCGGTCAGCCACCCGGCAGCTCTGCGCAATGCTGCGCCAACTGCCGCCGCGAAGCACGCGACCCGAGCCCGTTTCGGGTCCATGAGGGTTTTGGGCGGGGCTGTTTTTGTAATAGTCTTCACTGTACCAATCCAAACACCACTCCCAAACATTACCGCTCATGTCGTACAAGCCTAATTCGTTGGCATATAACTGCCCTACAGGGCGAGTTACGCCTGCGTTGTTGCGGTTATAATAACCCACTTCTTCTAATTTATTGCTACCTGCATATATAAAGCCTTCGCTTTGTTGCCCGCCACGTGCGGCATATTCCCATTGGGCTTCGGTGGGCAGGCAGTAGTTTCCGGACGGACGCGAGGAGTTGGGGTGTGTTTTTCCCCAAGCGTTTAGCTTTTTAATAAATTCCTGTGCATCGTTCCAACTCACCTGCTCCACCGGGCGAACCGGGCCCTTGTGGTAGCTGGGATTGCTGTCCATCACACACTCCCAAACAGCTTGGGTTACGGGGTGTTCGCACATATAAAAATCGGTAAGTTCTACGCGATGCTTGGGTTTTTCATTTTCGTATTCATCGCCGCCCATCATAAAGCTGCCGCCTGCCACGGGGCACATGGTGAAGGTGATACCTGCTTCAAGGGTTTCGGTGTAGGGGTGCATATTTGTTATTGTGGTCGGGTTGTTGTTAGGAAATTATTGTGGGTAGTAACGATACTTGCACTGTTTTTTTCAGCGATACAAGTATCGTTGCTACTTGTTTTCAGGTTGCTGTATAATCTTGCTGCTATCCGTCTTTATGCTATCTATAGTTGTTGGCAACACGTCGGCGGGAGGTAAAGAAGATGAATCGGGTGTCCGAAAGTTACCTATTTGAATACCAAAACCATCGTTAAAAAACCCTGCTATATTGGATAAGAAACCCGTCAAGGCCTGTATTACTATGAGGAGTACAACAACAACTCCGGAAATTTCCACCCATAATTTCCTCCACCAGGGTTGCGGAATTTCTGCTATAGTAGCAGGCGGAGTATTATTTAGCGGGTTGTTTTCTATGGGTAATCCATGCTTATCTTGTTTATCAACTAAATAGGGATTGAGGTCGTTTGAAAAGATAATCATGCGCTCGGTATAGTCGGCATCTTGGCGGTAGGTGCCGGTGGCAAACTCTTTTTTGAGTTTGTAGTAGGTAGGTTCTTGGAGGTTTAGCGGGTCGAGTAGTGCAAAAAATTTGCTAAACTCTTGTTTGGTTGCTAAGCTTCTGGCTTGTTGTTTTATATCTTCGGTCATTTGTACTAAGAGCTTGTTGCTAAGATGACTTTCTGTAAATACATTATCTAGCAACTTGTCTATTTCTACGTCTTCGAAGCTTACTTCGCATTCTACTGTTTTTCGGTTACTAATTTTTCGCCTTAAAATATCATTGTACTTGTAAAAATAGGGGTTTGTATCATTTTTGCATTGTTCGCAAATACAGGGTATCATTTTTTTTAGCGTTAAATTAGGATAAGTGCTATTTAACGCATCTATTTCATCGGCAACAATTGTCATCAAATCCCTGACTTGCGCGCCCGTGCCTCTCAGTTCCAAACTGCGGGCATCGTAGCTTTCCACCACTTTTATTTTGGCATCTTGTCGTGTGAATATTGCCCCTGTTTTCCAGGCTTCGTTTTGCGCATTGTGTATGTGCCGGTGCAAGCGCACTATCAGGCGGCTTAATATACCTTTGGGCATAAATTCATATTCGTAGCGCAATTGCAAATTGTTGTCGTTATTCCATTTTGCTACGCTCGGCGGGTCTTGTACCGACAAAAGTTGTGGTGCTATGAAATGGTCTTTTTTGTCCGGAATTTCATAGCATAGCTCAAACTTCGCCATAAGTGCCAATAACTCGTCGTGCATATCGCTATACTTGCGCGATTTCCAAATGGTTGCTGCCATTTTTTTGTCAAAATGTCCTTTAGCGTTTTTAATATCCGCATGGTCTAAAACATCATAAACACCATTTGTTACCCATTCATTTTCTAAAAAAACATAGTTTTTAAGCACTTTGTCGTCTTGAAAATACAAAAAAGCTCCTAAGTCGTGCAGGTACTGCCCTAAAGTCTTGGCTTTTTCGGCATCTAAACCGTGTTTTTCACATACTTCGTTATACTTTTGGCGTGTGATATGGGGGTGTTTTGCTTTTAGCTCGGTCAGTTTTTTTCTAATGTCGGTCCAGGTTTTGGGCAGTTCTTCGCCAATATGTGACAATTGGCTCAATTGATATTTTATGTCTTGTAGCAATTTTTTTAACGCGCTTTCATCTTTGCTCAGGTCAAAACTGTGCGTTGTTTGGATATTGCCAAATCGCCCTTTCAAACGGCTGATGTTGATGTCTCTTGTTCGCCCCCCCTTTTCGTTTTGTACAATAATAAGCGGACTATTATCGCTCAATAACTCGACTACTTGCAACCAATAATTAAAATCTGTATTTTCTTTGCGCTCGTCTGTTACTAAGATATAGAGCGAGCGTTTGGTTAGAAAAAATTGGTGTGTGGCATGGTAAATTTCCTGCCCGCCAAAATCCCAAAAGTACATAATAAAATCATGTTCAGCGCCATCGGCATCTTGGCATAAAAATTTATCCGAAACAATGTCTATGCCTTTTGTACTTTCTGCATCGGTGGGCATAGGTGCATTTATACCTTGCATAAGTTTGCGCAACAAAGTAGTTTTGCCTGCCCCACTTTCGCCCAATATTAAAACTTTCGCTTCGTAAATCTTTTCGGTGCCGCTTACATCTTTTTCCTTAAAATACACCGCCACCCCCTTAGCTCCCTGTTTCAAAATTTCGGGCGGTATATTTTGCAGGCGCTCGCTTGTATCCAAATAGACTTCTTCCAAAGCGTGTAAGGTTCCGGGCATTTCTAGGCTTTGCAGGTTTTCGTTTCTGTGCAGTTCTACACGGCGCAGATGAGGGCAGTTGCCCTGTAGGCGCACATCGGTTAAAGGATTATCGTAAGCAATTAGAGTTTGCAGTTGGTTGAAGCCTGCGGGCAGTTCTAAGGCAGTCAGATTACAGCCGTACAGCCACAAATTTTGCAGTTTTGGCAGCGCATCAGCAAATGTAAGGGTTTGCAGTTGTGCGTTTTCGCTTAGGTCTAAGGCGATTAGGTTGGGTAGGCGCGGAATTGTCAAAGTTTGCAATTGGGTGTTGCTAATGTGTAGATACTGCAACTGTTCTGCTATGGGTTGTTGCAAAAGATGTGCTATGTCTGCCGTCGGGTACTTGTCGCCGTCTATATGCAGCCCTATCAATTGCTCTTGGGCATCATCAAGGGCTTTTTTATTGCGATATTGGTGGCGCAAGATGTTGGCAAGCGGTTTTTTGGTATCGAAGGATTGAAGTGGTTCTAAAATATCGGGCATGGTAGATTGCTTTTATAGTTGGTTGCGTGGTATAAAGTAATAAGCGCTAAAGCCTGACAAATATCAGGCACACCGAAACCAAACATTTTTTTAACGTTACAAGTATCGCGGCCACTTGTATTTAGCGGGTGTGGCAGCGGTTAGAGGTTGCGTAAAAAGGTAATCAGGCGGTCGGTATAATAGGGGTCGTTGCGGTAGGTGCCAGTGGTAAACTCTCTTTTGAGTTGGTAATAGATAGGTTCTTGCAAGTTTAGCGGATCGAGGAGTTCAAATACACGGCTAAATTCTTGTTGTCTTGCTAATTTTATGACTTGTTGTATTAGGGTTTGCATGTTGTTTGTTTGATTAACCGGTGGTTCGGGATTAGGAGGGAATACAATACTCCCTCCCCTCGCTTGCACAATATCATAAGCACAAACCACAAAATCTTCCGATAAACTATATTCATCCAAACTAGAT
>CALCIK010000109.1 GCA_937907475.1 uncultured Bacteroidota bacterium
TAACCACCAAATTATTACTTTTGTTTCAGTTCTCAAAGTTTTCCGTAGTTTTCAGCATTTATCATTACTAAATTAGGGTTTTATTTTAAGCTCTGCTTTTTCGCCGCCCCAAACAAATTTAAGATACAAGCAATTGTGTTCTTTATCGTAAAAGACTCCCTTTTGTGCAAACGAATAGGCTTCAGAAGTTAACATAAGAGGAAGCTGTTTACCGTTATATTTTAGTTTCCACTTTTGGGGCATTTTGGTAATGTTATGCAAAACCATTTCCATCTGCCTCTTTTGCGGCATTCCTGCGTAATGTCCGCCTGTTTTTACAATGTTAACTTTTATCTGTTTGACTTTTACCAAACCTTTAAAATGTATCAGTTCAAATTGATTAAGACTTTGTGCATTAACTGTTTTTCCGTTGTCCCAATAAAGGGAATAAAAGTTATTGGGTTCCGATAGGTGTGGGTAATAGTGAACGCTTAATGTATCGGTTTGATAGCTATCGGTGTTTTGCAAGTTAGGTGCCATGGGGATAAAACTACCTGCACGAACCATAATAGGAATATCTTCTATGGTAACAGGTTGAGTTACATATTTGCCCCCTTCCATTATTTCATAGTTGTGGAAATTAAACCAATACCCCGCCGGCAAATAAAAACGGCGTTGTGTTTGATTGGCTTCAAGGACTGGAGCGATAAGTAAAGATTTCCCCCAGTAATAAGTGTCGTCAATGTTCTGCAGTTCGGCATTTTGAGGTTCGTAGTAAAACAAAGGCCGGGCAAGGGGTACGCCGCTAACACTGTTTTCCCATGCAAGTGTATAGTTGTAAGGCAATAACCGGTAGCGCAACTGTGCATAACGGCGCACTATGTTTTGAACTTCTTGGCTATAATGAATGGGTTCGGGGGGTACTTGATAACCATGAGGACGAACAATAGGGTTAAACATACCATATTGTAACCACCGAATATAAAGTTCTTCATTTTGCGGACCATCGGTAAATCCTCCTAAGTCTGAGTGCATATAAGCAAACCCGTTCAACCCCATACCCAACATGATGGAGGGTTGAATGCTAAAACCCTTAAAGCTGCGTTGAATATCGCCCGACCAAGTAATACCGCCGTATCGTTGCATTCCTGCATAACCTGAGCGAATCAAATTAAACAAACGTGTTTGTGGGTAATGCTTACGATAATTTTCAAACAACAACTTTGACCAATAGAGCGAGTATATATTATGCACTCGTTCTGCATTTCCGTTGACATGGTTGATTTCTAAGGGATGCCTTTCAGGTTCACCCAAATCGCACCACCATCCAGCAACACCTTCTCGGATTCGGGCTTGGTAAAATTCCCAAAACCAATCCTGAGCACGTGGTTTAAAAATATCCAGCAAAGCAGCAGGCCCTGCCCAAAAGTCTTTGATGATAAAAGCATTGCCTGAAGTATCAGTAGCAAACAATCTTTCTTTATCTGCTAGGGTAAAGTTCTTATTCTTTTGTGTAAAAAAGGGTTCAGTAATCAATATCGTTTTAACCCCTTGTCCTGCTAGGTCTTTCATCATCTTTTCGGGATTGGGAAATTTTGACTTATCCCAGTCTAATGCCCCCATGTTTGCTGCATCTCCAAACCAATATAGATCTAAGACCACTGCATCAATAGGAAAATTAGCAGCTTTTATCTTGTTGATGACTTCGCGGGTTTCCTGTTCTGTTTGATAACCAAAACGCGATTGGATATAACCCAAAGCCCAACGAGGGGGAATAGGCTGTGTACCGGTAAGTTGAGTATATGATTTTAATAAATCATCAAAGGAATTGCCGGATAAAAAATAAAAAATTAGTTCGCCGTTCTTAGTACCATACTCCAACACATTGGGTTTGGTGTGGCCAATATCAAAGTAGGATTTGTCAACATTGTCAAAATAGAGTCCCCAAAGTTTATTAGATAGCAAAAGGGGAACAGATATGTTTAAGTGGTCTGCACCTTTCGTATAACCATACCATGCGTTGTTATACAATTTTAAAAATCTACCCTTTCTATTTATATCTATCGCCCGTGAACCACCTCCGTAAAAGGCACTTAGTGTGTCTAAACTAAAACGAACACCTTTAGCATCCTTTTTCCAAAAAATACTTTTATCGGAGTTTAATAGATTATCGCCGTTTTTTTCAACAGATAAAGTAACAGGAGACTTGTTGATATAAAGTTTTAAGTCGCCCAATGTTAAAACTAATCGGTTGGGTTCTTCTTTTATTTTCCGGGTGACAGTTCCAGGCTTTAATATAACCGTATGAGAAGTTGAGTTGGCGAATTTACCTTTTTCATCGGAAAGGGTAAACTTAATAATGTTATTGTTAAAGGGGAAAATTTGAAGTGCCCGGTTATCGGTTTGTATGGTAATTTGAGCCTCTCTAACAGTATGACTGATGTAGTTTCCCAAGTAGGTTGCCTCCACTCCTTCGGGCATAACGATGTAAGGCGGTTCAAAATCACTTATGGGTATGACAATATCAGCATTTTCTTTAGTTTTAGCAACCAAAGTGGCATCAGCATTTCTGAATACCATCATCAGTTTCAGTATTTTCTCTTGTACCGGAACTTTGTAAAATTGCCGGATGACAAATTTATACTCATAAAATCCTTCTGCATTGCGTTTCATTTCCCATGCAGGATTTGCCACACCCCATTCTCCTTGAACATGTAGCCATTCCATCGGGTGTCCGCTTCGGTCTGTAACAACTCCGGTATGTATGTAAACCGGACCTTGATAACCTGCAAAAACGCCGTTCCCGTCATTGGGGTCAAAGGTAATGGTAACCGTATCTTTATCTACATCGGGGTTGAGTGGCCAAATACTGACTTGTGCCAATACTGCATTGGAATTGCTTTGGTAAAATACCATGGCCACAACAATGAAATACTTCCATATATTTAGATGATTGCCTTGCATAGTTTTTGGTATTAGTTCTGATGAATGTGTTGTTTATTAAAGCCAAACAAATCTATAAATTGCTGCAAAGTAATAAAAACCACCATCATTCTTAATAAAGTTGCTAAAGACAACTTCATTAACATAAAAAAGTGCTGCCTTTTGAAAGACAGCACTTTTTTAAGTTTAAAAAAAATGATTGCCTATATCGGCAATTGAATGTTTTACTAACGAGTGTTCAAGTCATTAATGATATAAACCGCTTCTAAAACGTAGGGGTCTTTTTGGAGTTTAGTAGTAAAGTCCTTTTTTTGATTTTGTGATACCGTATCCGTTTTAACATCCTCTATGTCTGTTTGCAAAGTTTGGACATTCAGTTCTGCTATAACATCGTTGATTGCTTCAAACTTTTTAGCTTTACTTTTACTATCTTTTTGTTTGGAGCGATATTTATCAAGACAGAGGGTTTCTTTTGATACATCACGTTGGTTTTTAAGGTACTGTGCGTTTTCTTCAACAAGTTGAAAAACCGGATTATTAGACACCCTATCTAAACTTTTGAGTTTAATTTTTTCAATGTCAATCATATTCGAGCTATTCCAATGTCTGTAATTTGCAGATTCAATTTGATCAAAAGGCATTGGATAATCTTGCTCCTTTTCACCAACGTCAATATAAGCATATTTATCAGGCAGGATAATATCCGGAACTACTCCGTTCAATTGTGTGGTTTTTCCATTGATTCGGTAGAACTTTTGAATGGTAAGTTTCAACGAACCAAGAGGGCGCAGGTCGTTGTCTGCAACTAATGCGTCTAGATTGGTAAATCTTTGTACAGTTCCTTTCCCATAAGTAGCAGGGCTTCCAACGATAACCGCTCTACCGTAATCTTGAAGGGCAGCAGCCATGATTTCTGATGCTGAAGCACTAAATTGGTTTACTAAGATGACTAATGGTCCATCGTAGTGGGATTTAGCATCCCGATCTTGATATACATAAGGGGCTTCATCGCGAGATTTTACCTGTACAATAGGCCCTTCTTTTATAAAAAAGCCGGACATATCTACTACATCGCGAAGCGAGCCGCCGCCGTTATCTCTTAGGTCAATAATGATTCCGTTAACTCCTTCTGCTTTGAGCTTATTCACTTCTTTTAGAACGTCCGTAGCGCAATTCCGTCCATCTGTGTGGTTAAAATCGGCATAAAACTTGGGAAGATGAATGTATCCGGTATTGGTTGACAGTTGCTCGTCTTGTATTATAGCTGATTTGGCATAGCCTTCTTCAATCATCACAATGTCTCTGACAATCGGAATAATCTTGGTGGTGCCATCTACTTTTTTAACGGTCAAACGAACTTCTGTTCCTTTTTTGCCCCGAATAAGCTGAACTGCCTCATCTAATCGCATATCTACCACATCAACAGGCTCTTCTGTACCTTGACCTACTTTTAAAATCAAGTCATCCACTTGCAATTCACCTTGCCTTGCAGAAGGGCTGCCCGGAACAATGCTGACTACTTTGATATAGCCGTCTTTCTCTTGAAGCGTTGCACCAATACCTTCTAACCTGCCGGAAAGTGAGATATCAAAATCCTGTTTGTCTTTAGGAGGAAAGTAATTGCTGTGGGGGTCATAAGATGAAGTAATAGAATTGAGATAAACGCTCATGCGGTCATCATTGGTCAATTTTGTCATGCGGCTAAACCATGTATCCTGAGTTTTAAGCACTTTTTGCCTTGCTTCTGCTTCTAATTCAGTGAAAGATTTATGGGCTACTTTTGAGTTGCCTTTCTCCTCTGCCTTTTCCTGCTCCTCCAATAAATCGGTTAAGCGAAGCATGGTTTGATATTTAAGCGATTCTTCCCAACGTTTTTTTAATTCCTCTTTAGTGGCACAAAAGTTCGTTTTTTTGGCATCTAACTCAATAAACTCTTCTTTAACAAAGTCAAATGGCACTGCTAAAATTGTTTGATAATAACTTTTAGCTTCCTCAACACGCTCTTGAATCATTTTTACCGAGAGGTCGAAAAAAGAGTAGTCTAAATCTTTGATTTGATTGTCTAACTTCTTTTGATATTGAGCAAGCCTTTCAATATCCGTACTTATGAGAAATCGCTTAGAGGGGTCTAAATTATCAATGTATAACTTGAAAACCCGCTCTGAAAAATCATCCGACATTGCCATTGGCTCAAAATGTTCGGCAGCTAAATCTTGCATAATCACTCTCAACAGTGCCTCATTCTTTTGCTTGGTTTGTGTATCTGTGGAGGCTGAAAAACCAAATACCAGCAATGCTGCAAAGGATATGGAAATGCTAATAGCAACAAATCTCTTTACCATATTCATAAATTATTTGTTTTAGGGGGTGATGTTGTAGGGTTGTACTTAAGTTTTGCTTTTCTTAACGCCGATATTGGTCTGTAAAGTTTATCAAAATTTACAGAATACCTTTTATTTAACAACAATTAAGATAATTGATTTTTGTTGAAGACAGCTAGTAGTTGTTTTATGTAATTTTTATAAAATGGAGTTGTTTAGATACAACCTAACCTTCAAATCAAATTAAGCAACAAAATAGCTATTTTTTAACCATTAGCCTATACAAAAAGTTTTTCAATGCTAATTAATTCAACAAATTAAAAGCCAAATTCTTTCTTTTGTAGTTCATACACACTTTTATAGGAAATTGTTGGTTATTTTATTCAATATCCATTTGCCAATCCAAATCTGTACTATTTATGCTTTCGTTTTATAGGTTTGTTTGCGTTGCTGCTTTTGTCTCGGCTTACTTGGGTTTGCCTTTAATTTCTTTACATCTATTGGCACAAAACCAAGAACCGGATAATTCTTATATTCGATTAGGATGGCAGCAACAAAAATTTGAAGGGCTAACCCAATACATGCTTTTCCATAATACTACAGCTACTAACCTGCCCTATCATCAACATTATATTTACGACCCCTTCGGAACATCTACCGAAACCATTACCTCGCTTCAGTTAGAAGCGAGATATTACTTTAATCGCCGCAGTTTTTTAATGATAAACCTACCTTACTCTAATAACAAACGAGTTACAGCCGATACATTGAATTTGCAAGAACATGGTATTGGCGATTTGACAATTATTGGCGGCTACCAACTCTACAACTCGCTCTTATTTAAACCCAATGCAGTGGTTAAACATTTATTTTTGCTTCAAGGCGGGATAAAAGCCCCAACGGGTATTTACGATAGATTCAATGAAATAAACGAAGTGGAACCTCATAGTATGCCCGGTAGTGGCAGCCTCAATTTTTTGTTTTCCGGGCAGTATTGGTTAGAAATAAGGGGTTTTCAAATGGGCAGTTCTGTAAATTATTACCTCAATCGAGCCAATAAATATACATTCCGGTATGGCAATGCCACTTCCTTATCTCTATTGTTGCGATACAGGCTTCCTTTATTTAAGATTATCACCTTTTCTCCACTTGCAGGCATCAATTGGTTATCCCGAAATCAGGATTACATGAATAAACAACCTACACCAGAATTCACCAAAGCATCTTGGGTTGTATTACAAACAGGGGTCATCGTCCAAAAAGGCAGGTTACAGGCTGATTTCATCTACCATCTTCCTATTCAAAGCAAAGTCATTGGGCCACAAATTGAATACAAAGCACAGTGGCAAGTAGGTTTGCAATATAATATACCTCAGAGGTCTGCACAAAAAATGTCGTCAATTCCACATAGTAAGTAACTAAAGTTACCAAACAAACAACTGTTTAGCAGTACCTTGTGTTATGAAAAAACTTGAGCTTAATTTGTTGAATTCAAACTTAAAACTTTTAAAATGCCGAAACTACATTGGGTGTTGTTGATATTTTCAGTTGCTATTATGGGTATAACAGCATGTGATAGAACGAATGAACCGGATTACAATTTGACATTTAAGGTTAATCCCTTAGTGAATGGACAGGCGTTTAAGTTAAGTACAGACTATATTTCTCCCGAAGGACAACGATTTAAATATGAAAAGTTCACTTTTTACCTTAGTAAAGTAAAACTCATAGGTACTGATGGCAGTGAACAACAAATTTCTGAAGTAATGTGGTATAATTTGGGTAACCCTGAAACGATAAAAATAAAAATCCCCGAAGGTGAATATACTGCTTTACAGTTCAGTATTGGACTTGACTCAACAATGAACGCTTCTGACCCATCTACATTTTCAGAAGGGCATCCGTTAAGTTACTCGCAAAATAATTATTGGACTTGGGCGAGCAAATATATTTTCGCGAAATTAGAAGGGCGGTCGGACAGTAATCCTTCCGGCACGACTTATGAAAGTGCGTTCTCCTATCATTTAGGTTTAGACACCTTGTATAGAGAAAAAACCGTTTCCCGCAATATTACTATCAGTAATTCAAAGGTAGAAAATGTTGCTTTGATTGTTCAGGTGGATAAAATTTTTGAAGGCATTGACATCATTACCGACAAACAAACCCATTCTACTTCCAATTTTGAATTGGCAGAGCAAATCATGAATAACTTTATTGACGCTACTGAATAAATTGCGCCATGCTGCCGTCCGAACTTAAAAGTGTTTACTTAAAAATTCAAAATTACTGTGCGCTTGCCGAGCGTTGTGAAAAGGATGTGCGCGTTAAATTAAAAGAATGGGGGGTGAATGACCCTGATATTGGTACTTGCATGGAATTGTTAATTGCAGATAAGTTTGTTGACAATATGCGATACGCAAGGTTTTTTGTTTCGGACAAGTTTAGGTTGCAAAGTTGGGGTAGAATGAAAATCATTAACCATTTAAAAGCAAAAAGTATTGCTGGTCAATATATTGCAAGTGCCTTGAAGTTAGAAATCAATGAAGAGGACTATTTGAATACACTTCACCAACTTGCCAGGAAAAAACTTACATTGTTGAAACATGTCAATCCTCCCTTATTGAGAAAGCAGAAATTAGTTCTGTTTCTTGTGCAAAAAGGTTTTGAGTTAGATTTGTCAAATAAAGAAGTACATGCTTTAGTGAAATAACATTTGTTATTGACAAACAGGATTTGTTACCTACACAGGCATCCACAAAAAACCCCGATGCTTTGACACATCGGGGAACTTAAACGAAAAACAGCGCTGTTTTGAACTAATTACATGAAGCGACTAGCTCATTTTAAGACGGATTGTGTAGTTTGTTGCCTGCCTGCTCTTAAACAAATCTAAGGCTTTACAGGTATGGTACTAAGCAAGTTGATTTCCTGCAAATTGCTGTAATCATATTGGTAAAGACCATTTGTACCAATCATCAATAAAACTTGGTTGAAGGGTATGACATCAAAAGCGTTGATGTTATCGTAGTGTGCCAATTGATTTTGGTCAATTTCCAATACATTAGTGGCATCGTAGATTTTCAAACCGGCACTTCCATCGCATATAAAGAGGGTACCGTTGTCAATACCTAATCCATGAGGGTTGGTCATAGGATAGGTTTTGAGTAGTTGGGGATTGGTTAAGTCGGTAATGTCCAAAACTTCTAACTGATTGGAAAATCCTTGACAAGCGGTACCGGAGCGAAGTGTTACATAAGCATAGTCGCCTTCTGCAACAACCGGATCACAACTTGTAACGTGTGAGAACTGCGACACAAAATTGGGTTGTGCGGGATTACCAAGTCCATAGACAAACATACCGGTTTGAGAACCGATTAACAAATGGTTTCGGAAAGGGAAAATGGTTTCGATATTCCAACCTATATTGGTGGTTCCGGTCGTAGTAGGTTGCCCTGAATTGCCGATAAAATACGTTTGCAAATTGCTTGGCGTAACGATATAAAGATAATCACCTGCTAACGTAAAACGAGCCATTGAGCCACCTACTCCAACTGATGGAGCACTTGATTGAGAGTCGCCACCTGATGTTGAATTCACGACCCCTCCGTTTCCTGTTGTTGTATTGGCAACCGGTCCGCCTTCAAATGAAGACAGTGCGTCTTCCATATAGGCTATGGGGTAATTTTGGCTACAATCATACGTTTCTGTACGTTGTACCTGTTGATATTCCGTAACTATTCCTTGAACTTCGTCGAAAGGAAAGTTTTCGGAAAAAACATTCTCGGTACGGCTAATGAGTGTAGCATTGGCCGGGTCTGAAATGTCAATAGCCAATAGGTCAATATAACTATCGGCATAAAGGATGTTGTTTTTAACCGCCATGTCAATATTGCCTTTGATTTCGATGAAGGCAATGTTTTGAGGCGCAGCGGGATCGCTGTTGTCAATGACGTGAATTCCTTGAAGCGGCTCATTGATCAGCAGGTAGGGCGGCTTGAAGTAGATTTTACCGGGTTGCTTCAAATCAAGGGGTGTTGCAACGTTTATAGGTTGTCTAAGATCATCGAGTGATAGAAAAACCGGCTCATAAGCTGTGTAAGTGTAGGTCTGTTCACATTTGTCTGAACAAGCGGGTGACATTGTTAATAAAAAGCCAAATGTAGCAATGACAGCCAAGAATGAAAAGGTTAGCTTTTTCATAATTTTCTTAGGTGGTTTAATTTTGTTTTGAATTTAATGTTGCTCAATACTTTTACAAGAACGTAAGTGTTGGGGTAAATGGTTGCTTTGAGTAGTGACAAAATAGGTGGAAATAAGTAACGGATTTGCTAATAAGGGTATTTTTGCGACAAAATCAAACAATTACAGCTTATGGGGCCACTAAATGTACGGGAACATGGACGAGGGATTGGGGCTGTAGTCATCGCTTCGGTCATTTGGAGTACAGGTGGATTGTTTGTTAAGTTGCTTCCTTTTAATGCGATGACCATTTTGTTTTACCGCTCTTTGTTTGCAGGTATCCTGTTTGCAGTGGTCTATCGGCGGGAAATCCTAATGGTCAACAGATTGAGTTGGATTGCTTCCGGGTTTTATGCCCTATTACTGATTAGTTTTGTATCGGCCACTAAACTGACCACAGCCGCTAACGCTATTTTTTTGCAATATACAGCACCCGTCTATGTGTTGCTGTTAGAACCAAGGTTGTTTGGCTTAAAAATGCAACGGGTAAATATTGTTACAATCATTGCTTGTGTGGTGGGTATGGGGTTGTTTTTTTCGGATAACTTGGAAGGTGGCGGAGGGTTAGGGAATGTTATTGCGTTGTGTTCGGGCTTGTTCTTGGCGGGGCTGTTGCTTTCGCAACGCATGAACGACCACAAGCATTATATATCTGCTGTTTTTTGGGGAAATGTATGGATAGTCTTATTAGGTTTTCCTTTTTTTGTGGTGGCCCCTATCCCTACTGTTGAACAAGGTGGGATGTTGTTGTTTTTAGGGTTCGTACAAATAGGGTTGGGTTATTTACTGTTTACTTATGGCCTTAAACGTACCTTAGCAATCGAAAGCGCACTGTTGGCAATGATTGAGCCTGTTTTAAATCCTGTTTGGGTTTGGATAGGATTTGGTGAAAAACCGTCGGTGCAAGCACTTATCGGTGGATTTATTATTATTGCTGCTTTGGTGATTAGGATAATTGTTATTGAACTTGGTAATCGCCGACAACACAAGAATTACATATAAACGAAAGAATAAGTTTAGTCGCTATTTATTCACCCCCAATACATGTTCTCGGTATATTAGTATGAAAGAAAAGTTAAGACTCCACTAAGTTGTAGTATTTCCCATAACAATAGTTCGTTAAAAATTTGGCAGAAATACAACCCAAAGATAAGAGTTCTAAACTCTTTGAGGGAAAACAAAATTCTATAGCCATCTATGCGCATTATGCCAATTGGGAATGGTGTGCAGCAGTGGGCCTATATGCCAAACAAAAAGCCATTACCATTTTCCGCCCACTTGCCAATCTTTATGTGAATAAGTATGGGCTGAAATTGCGGCAGGCGTTTGGCATGACCTTTACCCCCAACCATCAAACATCGCTCGCCTTTGAGCAACACAAAGACCAAACCATAGCGTAACTTTTTTGGCCGCCAAAACCCGGGAAGTCTTAAAAAAGTCCCGAAAAACACGCTCGTCAAAACAACCTGCCCTGTTTACTATGTGTGGGTGTAGCGGGTAAAACGCGGGTATTACAGCATAGAAATGTTTCCCCTTGTGGAACACCCGAATGACTTAGTCGAAGGCGACATTACCCAAAAATTCATGAGCACCTTAGAGGAATTTGTCAGAAACAAACCCGAAGATTGGCTATGGTCGCACCGGCGTTGGAAACATACAAAACCCAAATTGCCGGCAGGAGAGTAAAAAATCCACTGCTTTTACCCTTTTTTGGAAACCTATGCATTAGGCTGTGATTATCTAAGTCCCAAACCCATTGTTTTCAATAGTAGAAACGTGGCGCGCCGCGTTTCTACTTGCATCCTGCATGACCCACTCCCGACCCCTCCCTAAAACAAATCGGTAACAACTTGTTTGGATTTAAACAAAGCATTGTCGTCCGATTTGTTTCATGGAAGGAAGTTAATACTCACCCTCTTTGCCTTGTGTCAAGGTAAAATCCGTTTTCAAGGAAACAAGTTGTTGCATTTTTGGGAGAGCGGGAACGGCGGGTGAGTAGAAAAACATCTAATATTAACCTCGCGTTTAAAATAAGATGTCGGTAACGTAAAACGTGCAATTCTGTTTAAATAAACGGAGCAACCACAATAGCCACCGGCAAAGAAAGCAATCCCACTTGCACCCCTCCAAAGCGGAAAACCGCGCGATAAGTCCAAGTCTGAGGATCAGTGCCGGCCGGCAGAGTGGTGGGGTCTTCATACCAAGAATACACCGAATAGTCTAAATATTCGTAACCGGCTCCATTTCTGCGGTCAACATAAAGGTCTGTGCTGCTTGCTTTTCCTTTAATCCATTTAAGGACCACTTTTCCGGCTTTCAAGGAAATTTTAAGTGCCGGTTGCCAATTGGTTGTGTCGTTTACTGTTGAAGCAGTACCGATAATTTTCAAATCCCGACCCATAGATTCGGTATAAGCACGATTACTTTTAATAGATTGTACCAATTTGGTAATGCGAGGCATAACCAACTCGCCGGGATCAGTGGGCGTAGTGCCAAGGGTTACCAAAGTGGGGATGCCGCTGAAAGGGTCACCTGCTTTCCCGCGTAAATGTCCGCGTTTAAATGCCGTCCACTCGGAGGTGGTAGCTTTAAGTGCGCGCTCTATTCTCAGTACGAAATCGGTAAAATTAGCACCATTGTTTACAAAAGCCAACGTAGGGGCATCAATCCCCAATGCGGTGGCATGTTCGGCAAGTTTGATGTTAAAATTGGATAACCAACCATTTCTTCCATCATCAGAGTTGGGCAAATAAAATTCTTTCGACATGATTTTTAAAGATTTTTTGTTATCAAATAAAATGGGTCGTAACTTCAAAAAAGACCATTTTTTGTTGTCATCAAACTTTAAACCTTGTTCGCTTAAAAATAGTTTCCTGAAAGCTAAATATTTTTGCTTTTTGGGCTAAAAAATTGTTCTATCACCCATTTTGACGGATTTAACGCTTCTTTTATTACATTTTCAAAGCGAAATACTAATTTATTTTGCTGATATTGCCGCTTTAATAAGCCGCATATTAACCCTAATATGCCACAGATGAACGTTAATATGCGGTAGATGAACGTTAATATGCCACAGATGAAACTTCCAAGTTAACTCACTAAACTTCCAAGTTAACTCACTAAACTTCCAAGTTAACTCACTAAACTTCCAAGTTAACTCACTAAACTTCCAAGTTAACTCACTAAACTTCCAAGTTAACTCACTAAACTTCCAAGTTAACTCACTAAACTTCCAAGTTAACTCACTAAACTTCCAAGTT
>CALCIK010000110.1 GCA_937907475.1 uncultured Bacteroidota bacterium
CAGCGTACTATTGTCACTTAACAACGTACTATTGTCACTTAACAGCGTACTATTGTCACTTAACAACGTACTATTGTCACTTAACAGCGTACTATTGCCACTTAACAGCGTTTGAAATAGCGTTTTTGAGATGAAAACATAAGGTTTTGACCTTTATGCACACGGTTTTGTGTGATAGAGGGCATGAAATGACTTTCGTCAGACCTTGTAAATAAAGGGATGGGTGAGATTTAGTGGGGAGAACTAAGGTGTGATGGTTATTCGGTCCCTTTTTTTATTCACCCCCCAGTTCACTCTGTCCCAAAAATGCAATAATTGACTTGGTAGGTTTCAACTTTTATCGCGTCATGTTTGGCAAAGAGTAAATGTCAACGTGCCGGTAAAAATCGAATAGGTAAAGAAGGGTAGGAGAGAGGACGGCTAAATCCTATTGACTGTAAGTAATACGGTAGATGGCGTTCCCAAAATCATCGCTTACCAAAACCGAACCATCCGGAAGTTGCAAAAGAGCCACAGGACGACCCCAAACTTTTCCTTTTTGGGGAAGCCACCCTTCGGCAAAGGGTTTGTATTCTTTAGCCATGCCTTTTTCGTTGATGGAAACGGTGGTTACCCTGTAACCCGCTTTGTCGCTTCGGTTCCATGAGCCGTGTTCTGCAATAAAAATTCGGTTTTTATATTCGGGCGGAAACATATTGCCGGTGTAAAACAATATTCCTAAAGGAGCGACATGTGCTCCAAGGTTTTGAACGGGCGGGGTAAAATCGGAACAGGGAAATTTGCTGCCAAATTCGGGGTCAGTAATGCTTCCGCCATGACAATAGGGATATCCGAAGTGCATATCTTTTTCGGGAGCATGATTTAATTCACAGGGCGGTAAATCATCGCCCAGCCAATCGCGGCCGTTATCGGTAAACCATAAACTTTTAGTATCGGGATGCCAGGCAAATCCAACGGTATTTCTGATGCCCTTGGCAAATACCTCCAAATCAGTTCCATCCGCATTCATGCGCATGATGGAGGCAAACCTTTCGTCTTTGCTCTCGCAAATATTACAAGGTGCGCCTATGGGAACATACAGCTTTCCATCGGGTCCAAAGGCAATATACTTCCATCCATGATGAGATTCGTCCGGAAAGGCATCGGATACTAATACCGGTTTAGGTGGTTTTTGCAATTGATTTTCGATATTATCGTATCGCCAAATCTTACTGACCTCAGCAACATATAGAGAACCGTTTAGAAACGCTACTCCGTTTGGACGATTTAATCCGCTTGCTATGACGGTAATTGAGTCGGCAATATAATCACCATCAACATCACGAACGGCATAGACACTCCCCTCATCGCGACTGCCGACAAAAATAGTTCCGTTTTTACCAAGACACATAGAGCGCGCATTTTCAATACCGCTTGCAAAAACGGAAATAGAAAAACCTGATGGAAGCTTAATCCCTTCCATATCTTTTTTACCCGATTTAATGAGTGGCGGCGGTGATACTTTACAACCGGACACACCGCTAAACCAATACAAAAAATAGGTAAGGAGGATAAAAACGAGGTTCAATTTCATCGCATGAAAGGTTTAAGAAGTGATTAACCCGTTATTGGTAACGACATTTTTGTAAAATTCTCCGCATTTTTTCATCTTTCGTTCTCCGGTTTCGTAGTCAACATTTACTAAACCAAATTTATAGGTGGGTCCGAGGTTCCATTCAAAATTGTCCATCGTGCTCCAATGAAAATAGCCGCGAAGGTCCACCCCCTCTTGAATACACTCGTGCAAAAGGGTTAGGTAGTCCTTGATACTGTCAATTCGCACCTCAGAATCATTGGTGCAAATACCGCTTTCGGTAATAAACATTGGCTTCCCGTATCTTTTATGGTACCTCAATACACTTTCTTTCATCCCTTCCGGGTAATATTCCCACATTCCATCGTGCGGCAAACCCATGCGGTCAAGTCTTCCCGGCGAATCGACTTCGCTGATAGGAAAAGGGTCGAGGCGTATTTTGGCGTAATAACTCATGCCCCAATAATCGCAACCATCAATAAAATGATCGGCAACATATTCCATAAATACTTTGTCGGCGATTTTGGCAGGCAACCAACCGAGCCAATTTTGGGGAGAGAAGATGACCGCATTCTTTGAAATGCCAACCGGCACGTTCGGGAACCGGTCTTTAATAATGGCAACACTTAAACGATGTGCCCTGCTCATGTTTTTAAGGGCTTTGTAAAAAGCGCGCGGGCTTTTTTTGAAAGGAGGAAAGCCACCATGCAGGCGGCTGTTAAAAAGATAGACGGCCGGCTCGTTAAAGGTGTTCCAATTGTTGACCAAATCGCCAAAATTATCCACCATCTGCCTGACATAGTCCAAAAACATGGGCAAGGTGTTGGCGTTTTCCCAACTTCCGGCTTTGACAAACCAAAGCGGGTTGGTAAAATGGTGCAAGACCATCATCACATAGATATTTCGGGCAGAAAGTTTTGCTAAAAAAGAACGATACTCGGCCACTACTTGCTTATCGAACTTGGCGAAAGGTTCCGTTTGTAATCGCCACCATGGTAAACTCATGCGATAAGCCTGACCTAATGCGGTAATATACCCTAAATCTTCATCCCTATGCAGTTCATGATCGGCAGTTCGTTGAAATACATAACCATCTTTAGACACCACCCCTTGCCAATCATGGTTGTAGGCGGTTTCAATTTGTGCTGCTGCTGTGGATGTTCCCCAAATAAATCCGGGAGGGAAAATGAGATTGCTCGATTCCATTATTTTCAATTTGTGATATTCTGACAAAATTAGTCCGAAATGTGGTTAAGTAGGTTAATATGGATGGGAAATAGTTCTCTTGTAAGGCAATAAAAAAATCCTAAAGGGTTCTAAACGCAAATAAAGTAGGTTGTAATAATTATTGTAAGCAAAGTTGTTTTAACTAAACACGTATTAGCCCGCTATTTTAACGTATCTTTGCAGCAAATTAACAACATTCTAATGAGTTTTGAACACTTAGGCTTATCCGAGCCACTTTTAAAGGCTATACAAGCCTTGGGTTTTACGACCCCCACCCCCATACAAGAACAAACAATACCTGCGGTATTAAATGGAGATTGTGACATTGTAGGTTTAGCACAAACAGGAACGGGTAAAACTGCCGCATTTGGTTTCCCGTTATTGCATTTGGTCAGTACCGATTTGAAATATCCACAGGCATTGATTATCTGCCCTACGCGCGAGTTATGTATGCAAATCGTTAAAGACATTGAATCTTACAGCAAGTTTTTACCCAAAATGCGCACCGTTGCTGTTTACGGCGGAACACCTATTTATAATCAAATAAAGGATTTAAAAACCGGTGCTCAAATTGTTGTCGCAACCCCCGGTCGTTTGATAGACCTTATTGAGCGCAACGCCATCAACCTTGAAAGCATCAATTACATTGTTTTGGATGAGGCGGACGAAATGCTCAACATGGGCTTTAAAGAGGATATTGAGTTTGTCCTCAAACATACACCAAACCGTCATTGCATGTGGATGTTTAGTGCCACAATGCCCCCCGAAGTAAGACAAGTAAGTAAAAGGTTTATGAACACGCCTATTGAAATTACCATCGGTAAGGTCAATACAGCCAATATCAACATAGACCACCAATACTACTTTTGTTCGCCTCAACACCGTTACGAAACCCTCAAAAGGTTGATTGATTTCAATCCGGGCATGTATGCGCTAATTTTTGCCCGTACTCGGTTAGATGTTCAGGAAATCACTTCCAAATTAGTGCGCGAAGGGTATGATGTGGATGCTATTCACGGCGACCTCAGCCAAGCACAGCGCGATAAAGTCATGGGCGAATTTAAGGACAAAAGCCTTCAACTTCTTATCGCAACCGATGTGGCAGCACGCGGTATAGATGTTCAGGGTATTACCCATGTTATCAATTATGAATTGCCGGATGACCCCGAAGTATATACCCACCGAAGCGGACGTACAGGACGTGCCGGATTAACAGGTATTTGTATGTCAATTATCAGTAGCCGCGATAGAAACAAATTGCAACAAGTAGAAAGGTTTGCCAAATCTGTTTTCCACAAATTGGAAATACCCAGCGGTAAAGATGTTTGCAGAAAACAATTTTTCAGCTTCATGGACAGAATGTTGAATACAGACATTAGTCATGGCGATTACGAAACTTATGTTCCGATGTTGGAGGAAAAAGTAGCCCACATGGACAAAGTAGAAATTCTGAAACGCTTGGCAGCAATGGAGTTCGACCGCTTTTTGAAATACTACGAAAACGCCGAAGACCTCAATGTGAGAGTTGAACAACGAAGTACTAAAGACCGAAAAAGTGCTTCACCAATGGGAAGGGACACCAAAGGCAGAACTTTCAGCGGTGGCGGAAATTATGTAACGCTGTTTGTCAACATTGGCACAAAAGATGGTTTCTACAAAGCCAGTTTCCTGCAATTCATTTTAGACATGAGTGGTTTGAAAAAAGACGTACTTGGCAATATTGACATGCGCGCTATTCATACGACCCTAGAAATAGAAAAAGAATTGGCCAATCAAATGATGCGCTCTATTGACGGACGCAACTTTAAAGGCCGCAAACTGAGAATGAACCAAATGCGCTAACCGGCAACGTTACCGACACCTAAATATATACTTGAACTTAGGTGTCGGTAACGTAAAACGATGACTTTTTTGTGACCGAAATTGATTGTTTCGTCTGCTTACTGTTTAATTAATCAAAAAAATATCAACAATGAACAATCAAATCATTATCGGAGCAATTGCAGGATTAGTTTTAGGCATTATCGAGTTCTTCTTGTTTGGTGGCGGCACACTGTATTCCTATATTTTTATTCCGGTTATCTTAGGTGCTTTAATCGGGTTTGCAGGAACACAAAGGCTCAAAATCAATTTCTATTTGTTAGGAGCTTTAATGGGTGCTGTTTTTTTCATTATCATAGGAGCAACCTCTGGTGGCACAATGGAAGACTATTTAGATGAAATTATCACCGGAGCCGTAACCGGGTTAGTACTTGTTTTCATCATTCCGTTTATTAATAGTAAAATGGCTAAATCGTAAATATATTTTTTGTGGTTGAAAATCACTTCAATAAAAGACCCCGATGATTAAGTTCATCGGGGTCTTTTTTATGCAATAGAATTAAGGATTTAGAACAGGCGGAAGTTGAAATTTTAAGTGATTGAAACCCAAAATAATTCTAATGATAGAGGAAAAGGAATGGCTATTTTTGAACATGCTTTTCAAGACTTTCCGAAATCCTACTTTACCAGTTAAGTCTTTATTTGCAAGGCGGTTGGTAAATAAATAAGAATTTATGGTTCTTTGAAAAAAATAGCTTTACTTTCAATTTATTTACTTTTAAAAATATTCATTAGGACTTTATGTTTCTTTCAAAAAATCAATTTAACTTGCCCCTGTTTTCTAACTGATGCAGATTTTTTTATTCCAAGCGCATCCCTGCTTTAATGTAGATTCATGTTTTTTAAAAACTAATTTAATAGTACTTTTTTTAACTTCTAAATGTTATTAACGTGGAAAAAATTTCTTTATCTATTCTTTTGTTGGTTTTATTTTTTAATGCAGGTTGTAAAGAAGAAGAAAACATACCTGTATCTTGCGTAGGCATCCATTTTGAGTACGAAGGAGAACATGGGCCTAGTCATTGGGGTGAATTATGCGAAGGTTATTCCTCCTGCGATGGTACAGTACAATCGCCTATTGACATTGTTGGTGCTACTGTTGATAATACTTTAAGTGCTATCAACCACACTTACACAACCTCTGCCACGCACATGTTAAACAATGGACATACTGTTCAGTTTACCTATGATTCGGGCAGTTCTATTACCCTTAATGGCAGCACTTACAATCTTCTGCAATTTCACTTTCACACTGCAAGCGAGCACCATGTTGGCGGAGCAAGCTATCCAATGGAAGTGCACTTGGTTCACAAAGACGATGTTACGGGAAATCTTGCTGTAATAGGTATATTATTTGAAGAAGGAGCTGAAAATCCCCTTTTGCAAACATTCCTATCTCACCTTCCACAAGCCGAAGATGACACTTACGAAGCAGCGGATACTTATGACGTAAGCAGCTTTTTGCCTGCCGATACACACTATTATACTTATAGCGGCTCACTGACTACTCCACCCTGTTCTGAAATTGTAACATGGATAGTAATGAAAGAACCCATTGTTGCTTCTTTAGAACAAGTGCATGCCTTCGAAGACATTATGCACGAAAACAACCGTCCTGTTCAAGACCTTCATGGCCGTTCAATCAGAGAGTTTTAAATCATGGTAATCATGCTTCGCTAATAGCACAAACAGTGTTTTAAATATAAAATACGAGTGGGTAATACTATTCCTGTAAATGGAAATAGTCGCCTATTCGTATTTTTTTTCTTTTTGCCGCACTCAATTTAAAAAATGCTCAATTTTTAATGTTTTTCCCCAACATGGCTTAATAAACAGGCTATCGTGATTTAAAACGATGCTAATGTTTGGAAAAGGTTTTAGTATCCGGTACCTTACAAATCAAAGCAAAGCAATTGCTTACCAACCAATTTCTTGAACCTGAATATTCCAACTTCTGATTTTGTCGCATTGATACTATAAAATATTTAGTATCACAACTTACCTTTGCGTACTCTTATTCAAATTGTCAATTAATGAGAAGAATACACGCATTGGAATGGGAAGATTTAAGATGGTTTCCCAATAGTTGGAGAGATTACGGAACAGATTATTTGCAATTTATTGCTACGAAATTTGACATATATAAGCCTGTATTGCCTTTAATCAAGAAAGGCATAGAAAGAAGCGGACAAGAGGAATGGATTGATTGTGCTGCCGGTGGTGGAAGCGGGTTAATCAATTTGGCAAGAGAATTAAAAAAAGAAAAAGCTAACCTTAAAATCACACTGACAGATTATTATCCAAATATCAAAGCATTTGAACGGACACAAAAAGAGGTCCCAAATGTTTTCGAATATGAAGCGACATCAATTGATGCCATGAATTTACCCAAACATCTTCAAGGAAAATTCAGAACTATTTTTGGTGCTTTTCATCATTTCAGACCCAAAGAAGCTCGTGCCATTTTACAAGATGCAATTAACACC
The DNA here is from genome assembly GCA_937907475.1 of uncultured Bacteroidota bacterium. Lineage (GTDB taxonomy): Bacteria > Bacteroidota > Bacteroidia > Chitinophagales > UBA2359 > UBA2359. The sequence continues at coordinate 7,168 of CALCIK010000110.1, forward strand.
GGTTCATCTATTGCTATTTTTGAGCCGGTAGGAAGAAATTTTGGCAGTTGGTTTTCAATGATTTTTGTGCCACTCAATATATTACTGCTAACGCCTTTTATACGCCCGGTTAGGTGGAATGTATTGCCATTCATATATCTGCTTCCGGTTATTCCGCTGTATATTTTATGGGATGGAATTGCATCTATTTTAAGAATTTACTCAGAAAAGGAACTAAGAGAGTTGGTTGAATCTGTAGAGAATACAGACAGTTATGAATGGGAAATAGGTAAAACAACAGGACCTATACCAATTTCTTATTTACTTGGCTATAAAAAATGAGAATGCCTACCTGATAAAAAAATAAAAATTGAAAACAACTTTTCAAAAGCAGTACACAATAATAATAACCCAATAGAACATGTACTGTCACAATACTTAAACACCACTTGTAGTTGATAAAAAATCACTTAATATTTTATTGAATTCATGAGGCTTTTCAAGATTGGAGACATGACCGGCATTATCAATTACGCGAAGTATTGACCCTTTAACCTTTTCATTCATCAATTCAGATTGAGCAAGTGGCGTTACAACATCTTCCCTGCCACATATAATTAAGGTTGGAATGTTAATTTCACTCAAGGAGGAGCAAGTTTCTGAACGTTCAGCAAGTGCTACCAAACCCTGACTGATAATGTGTTGTGAATTGGAAGTCACAACGCTTTTTAATTGCTTGAACAATTCCTTTTTATTTTCTATAGAATCTTTGTGAAAAACACTGATAATAAATTCATCGAGAAATTTAGTTGCGCCATTGGTTGCTATTTGATCAATAATTTTATAGCGTTTTTCCTTAACTTCTTTCGTGTCGGCAATACATTGTGTATCGCATAAAATCAAGGCTTCAAATCGACCGGGATATCTTTCAGTTGCATTCAGAGTAATAAAACCACCCATGGATAACCCACAAATAATTGCTTTGTCAATGTCTAACTTATCCATAAACTTGATTAAATCATCAGCAAACATTTCAATGCTTAGGATTGATTTCTCGTCTTTAGATTTTCCAAACCCTCTAATATCACAGGAAATTAAGCGATAGGAAGATTTTAAAAAATCAAGTTGCCCTAGCCACATTGTTTTGTCGAACGGATAACCATGCAAAAAAATAACCGGAATGTTCCCTTCTCCAACATCATTGTAGGATAAATTAAAATTATTAATGGAAACGTTTAAATCGTGCCCTTTAGACAAAGTATTCATGGTATTTTTATTTAAATTTTTTCTTTAACGATTTGATCTTTTTGAACGCCTAAGTTGGTTAATTGATTATCTACTGACTTTTTCATTGGCGGAGGACCACATATATAGAACTGTTGATTGAAATCGATTACGTTTGATTTCAAAAACTCTTCAGTAAATAAACCAAAATGATAGCCTTCAATTTTCTCATCAGATAAGATATTTACAAATGCGTCACCCAGCAACTCTTGAAATTCTTTTTCAAGAATAATATCGGCTTTTGTTTTATTGGCAAACAATAATATGTTGTTACCTATTTTATTTTTAGCTTTTAAATTTCTTAAAATGGCAATAAAAGGAGTAACGCCGGCTCCACCGGCAATAAACACACCTTCACCTTTATAGGTAATTGCTCCAAACACGTCATGCAACAACAATTCATCTTCCTGTTTTAATTGCAACATTTCATTGGTAACACCTTTTTGCTTGGGATAAGTTTTAATAGAAAACTCTAAATAATCATTAGTTGGTAAATTGGTAAAGGTAAATGGTCTTTCTTCTTTAGACCAACCTGATTTATTAATGGCAATATTGGTAGCCTGCCCGGGTACAAATTCAAATCCATCAGGTTTATTGGTTACAATTCGCAACACATCGGGTGTTAAATTACTGATTGACTTAATTTTTAAAACATGATTTCCCATTTTATTCCTTGATTTATTTTAAACAATATTTATTATTTTGAAGCAAATACTTACTTGTGTGCAAAGTTAATATTGGAAATGTCCAAATTTGTTACATAGAATACAATGGTTGTTATATTATTCCCACTTTCGCAACAATCAGTATTCTTTTTTAGTGGGAACAACAATTACACTATCTGACTCAATTCTTAATAATAGAGTAGAATTGCTAGATAATAGTGTTGAATTGTTAGCATTTAACAGTTTATTCAACCTCCATTTCAAATGCAGCATAATGCTTAGGTATTTATTGTTCATCGAATAAATTTCCTTTTAACCTGCAAATAGTCGCCTATTAGCAGTTTTCTGTGCAATAATAGAAGCAACTTGTACAATATTCTGACAATACGGTTATATTTGCTCAAACAAACACCTCAACATCCAAATACCAACCAATATGAAAAACAAAACCTTTACCCTTCTCTTGTGGATTTCCTTGATATTAATATCCAATTTCGTCCAAGCACAACCCTATTACTATTCTCCCCATATTCAAACTTTTACCAGCACCTATGGTTGCACTGGTTGTCATGATGCTTCCAGTCCGAGCAGTGGATTCAACCAACTGACTTATGCGGCAATATTGACAGGTGGCGTACAATGCGCCCCTGATATCCGTCCATTCGATGAAGCAGGCAGTCCTTATGTTATCAAAATAGACTGTTCCGTTCCGCTTACTTGTGGCAGCAGTAATATGCCTTTGGGAAGCCCTTGTACGGTTAGTGCAGCTGACATTGCATTGGTTCGGGCTTGGATAAGGGCTGGGGCATTGGGCGACAATACATTTTGTCAGTCTTTTACCGGTAGCCCTTTAGTCCATAATTTCACCGGATTTGGCGGGGGTGGATTTAACGCTGCCCCATCTGCCACACAACTTCATTCAAAAGTTTGGAATTTTAGCGGGTTCAGCGATTTTTTCAAACCCGGTCAATCTAACACCGGCAACGATTTTGGAAGAGGCACAACCACCCCCGGCGTACCCGTTACCGACGGTATTTATGGCTGTACGCATACCACCGGCAATCAATCTTTATGGATTCAACCCTCTACCAACGATTTCAGTGGTCCTAATGGTGGTACAATGAATTTACAAATTTGCAATAATAGCGGCAGCAGTATCACCACGCTCAACATCAACTACGACCTATTGGTCTATAATGACCGCGACCGCGCCAACAGTTTTAATTTCTTTTATTCTACCAATGGAAGTACTTTTATCCAAGTAGGAGCCCTTGACTATACTTCCCCGAGTACTGCAAGCGGAACACCGGAAGTTGTTACCGTTCCTCGAAGCACCACTTTAACAGGATTGAGTATTGCCAACGGTGCGATGTTTTATCTGCGATGGTTTGGAAATGATGTGAGTGGAGTAGGGGAACGCGATGAATTTGGTTTGGACTATCTTGTTGTCTCTTTACCCGGCACTTGTAACATCACTGGTGTTTCCAGCACAACTGCTGTATGTAGCGGCACATCGGCCACATTCAACGTTTCGTTTACCCCTAACAGCGGCAGTGGCACTTACAACGTTATCAACACTGCCAACAGCAGTATTTTAGCAACGGGTAGCAGTTCGCCAATTGCTGTTACTTATCCTAATAGTGTTGGGGGCAGCATCAATGTCAACGTTGTAGATGCATTTATCCCTTCTTGTACGAGTACTCCCGTTTCTGTAACCCTTCCCAATTGTACGCCCGTTTGTGCCATAACTTCGGTAGGTGCAACCACTGCCACTTGCAGTGGAACCAATGCTGTTTTTAATGTATCGTTCGCCGTTGCCAACGGAAGCGGTATTTACAATGTTGTCAACACTGCCAACAGCAGTATCTTAGCAACGGGCAGCAGTTCCCCCATTTCGGTAACCTTCCCTAATAGTGTTGGGGGTAGCATCAATATCAACGTTGTAGATGCCTCAATACCTACCTGTTTGGGTACGCCTGTTTTGGTTGCCCTTCCCGATTGCACTCCCGTTTGCGCCATTACTTCGGTAAGCGCAAACACTGCCACTTGCAGCGGAACCAGTGCTGTTTTTAATGTTTCATTCAATGTTGCCAATGGCAGTGGTGTTTACAACGTCATCAATACCGCCAACAACAGCATCTTAGCATCGGGCAGCAGTTCTCCTATTGGAGTCAGTTTGCCCAACAACCTCACAGCAGGAAGCATTACCGTTAATGTTACTGATGCCTCCAATTCGAGTTGCGCCGGAATACCGGTTGTAGTTGCACTTCCCGATTGTACTCCCCCTATTTTTTGTGGTGATATTATCTGTAATGGTGTAGAAACCTATTGCACCTGCCCGGGAGACTGTCCTTGTGTCATCAGTTCCGAGTTTGTGAATTTTGACATCGGTGGTTCCCCAATTGTTTCCACATTTCCGGTTGCGTTTTGCCAAACCGAAATTACCGGAGAGGTCAACCCAAGCCAACCGCACTATCTCTATATTCCCATTCGGGTCAATGGGGTTTCATGTGCAACTTATAATCTAACTGCTGACGAAGGTTCGTTCTTTGTCCTAAATGGTAACACACTTCAAAGTACCGCTACCATTGGTAATATGGCTGTAGTTTGGTTGCGAATGAGTCAAGCCGAAATTAACCTTGCCGGAGGAACGACCTCTATCAACTTCTCCGGTTCAGGAGGTAACTGCCTCACCAACCGCACCATTACTTGGTCAAGCGTAACCAACTATACCGGAAATGTCTCTACTACCTGCAAATCTGCTTTGGTTATTCGTGTCTTCTTAACCGGGGCTTACAATTTTGTTGCCAATAACGGGTTGATGCGTTTGCAACTCAACGCTCTGCTCCCCTTGAGTTCGCCATATAATGCAGCCCCTTGGAATGCTCCGTCAGCATCCGTAACACAAATGCCCGCAGACATCTCAGATTGGGTTTTGGTGGAATTACGAAATCCATTAAACGACAATTTAATCGAAAGTCAAGCCGGTTTGTTAGCCGCCGATGGTTTTGTTCGAAACATTTTAGGTCATAATGGTCTTACATTTGTTGCAACGGGCAGCTTTAAGGTCGTGGTTAAACATCGAAATCATGTTGCTATTATCAGTGCAACTTCGATAGACCCGAATGGAGGGGTAGCCAACCTCACTATCCCGGCAAATGTTTCCGGTGGAAACGGACAATTAGCTAACTTGGGAGATACCGGACTTTACGGTCTTTACCCTGGTGATGTTAACCACAACGGAGTAGTTACTTTTTCAGATTACAACGCATACATCAATACAGGAGTGTTACTCAATACCTATAATTCATCGGATTGCAATATGGATGGTCAAGTTAATTCGACCGACTTCAACTTTATGCGTCCCTACTTTCAACAAATGGGACTTACTCCCATCCGTTACTAAAAAATATAGGCACTCAAAAGTATAACTGCTTCGAGTGCCTACTTTGATTACCCAAATGAAAACTATTAACCATCAGGTTTCTAGTTTTCATCCTTCATTATCTAATGAACTTGCTATGCAAATAGATTTAGTTGCATTTTTGTATTTATTGCTAACGGTTGCTGTGTTCTTGGTTTACACTTGGAATAAAGGAAAGAAAAAGCGTCCTTCCTTAGGCGAAGAAGTCGGTTTTGAAGAGCTAACGATTGAGCAAGCCCTTAACGAATACAATCCTGCTACGGCAACCGCAATGCCTCCTGCCCCTGTATCGGTAACACCTCCAACGGTAACACTTCCACCACGAGTTGAAACTACGGTAATTGACAGAGAACCTACTTCCGAAAGCCGGTTTGTAGATTATGAAAGTCAAATCATAGAAAGCCGGCGAAATGCAAGAAAAAAACAAGGTAATTTGTCCTATAAACGCTTGTCGAGAAAAAAATCGTTGGCCGATGTCAAAAAACCGTTTGTTTTTAACTTTCGTGATGCCATTATGTATGAAACAATTTGGAAAAAGAAGTATTGAAAAGGGTAGTGGACTCTCTTATTTGGTAAACTTCTCTTTATACAGTTCGAAACTTTCGAGAATGATGGCGACAGCCGTTTCTTTACCCATAAAATCTTCGACCACTACGGACTTCCGTTCCAACTTTGTATAGCTTTCAAAGAAATTGCGCAATTCGGAAATGAAATGCTGTGGCAGTTCGGAGATGTCGTTAATATGGTTCACGCTTGGGTCGTTGGCACAAACGGCAATGATTTTATCATCGGCTTCGTTGTTGTCCAACATTCTCATTACCCCAATCACCTTTGCCGACACCAAGCATAATGGGACAAAATCAATTTGAGATAGCACAAGAATATCCAAAGGGTCATTGTCCTCACAAAAGCTTTGTGGAATAAATCCGTAATTGGCAGGGTAATAGACCGATGAAAACAATACCCTGTCTAATTTTAATAGGCCACTGTCCTTGTCAAGTTCGTACTTAGCACGCGAGCCTTTGGGTATTTCGATAATTCCGTTAACAATTTCAGGTGCTTTTTTACCCGACGATACATGATGCCAAGGGTTAAATATCTGTTGCATGACTTGTATAGATTAAAAAGTAAAAAGTATGTTTGTACGGATAATTTGCTTCAACTAATGTTTGGGGACTGCCACATTCAAAGCCAAATCCCATGCCAAAGCATTTGCAGTATATCTGCCCGATTCCATAGCCCCGTTCAACGAGCCGTTATAAATATAATCACCACAAAGATAGATGCCGGGTTTGACGGGTTTGATGTTGTTTTTATCGGGTATTACAATATGCGGTTTATCGGGTAATGCGTAAGGGATTTGATAGGTTTTGAGGTGGTCCCAAAACCGAACTTCTTTTTTAAACCATTTTCGAAGTTCCCCTTTTACGGTTGTCAGGAGTTGGGTGTTATCCAAGTCTGTCGGTTTAACAATCGTAACGGAAATCAGATGCCTTCCGGGCGGTGCATAATTGGGGTTTATCAAACTCGGCACACACATATTATTGACCAATCCTTCCCCTTCACCATTCAACACAAGAAAGGGACGTTGAATAGGTGGCTTGTCGGTAGAAAAATAAATGCAGGTTGCGCTATGTCCTTTATCGTTAATGCCCTGACCTTCGCCAAGTAATAATTTAGCCGATGAAGGATTGGTCGCTACCAAGACTGCTCGGCACTCATAAGTGTTTCCATTTTCGGTCGTAACTTTATGTTGAGTTACTTTGGTTACTTTAGCATTTGTTTGAATGGTGTTCGGTGTTAACCTTTCTGCCATTTGTTTGGGAATGGCCTCGATTCCCTCCGCAGGAAGGGCGACATTTCCGGTTGCAAACATTTTAAACACAAACTCAAACATTCGGCTGGACGTTTGCAAACCGTTTTCTAAGAATATGCCGGTAAAAAAAGGCTGAAAGAAAGAATTAATAAAGCCGGATGAGAATTTCCAATCCTTCAAATACTCGAAAGTTGATTTTTCGGGTTGAGAAAAAATCTGCTCGACCGATAACCGTTTCACCCTATTGCGAAGGGCAACTATTTTCAGTTTATCTCGCAAGGTGGTAATGGGTGAAATCAAACTTTGTACAGCTGCTTGGGGTCGTCTAAAGGGATCTACTAATGGAAGCAGGTGATTGTTCTTCCAAATCAAAGCACCGGTTAAAAAGTTGTTTAACCTTAGTGCTTTGTAATCCAACATTCTGAAAACTTCGGGATATGCGGTCAATAAAACCTGAAATCCATGGTCTAACAGAAACCCATCAACGATATCGGTTTTTACTCTGCCCCCAATTCTATCAGTTGCTTCTAATAGTTTAACGGTTAATCCTTCATTTTGAAGTTCAATTGCTGCCGTCAAACCGGCAATACCGCCTCCAACAATTACTACATCGTACTTTGCCATGTTTATAGTGGGAAATTTGCGCCAAAAATAGATAAAAAAAACAAGCGGGGTATCCTTCTTTTCAAAGATGGAACTAAGGGTATAGGTATATAGTAAGTCTTGCTAATTACAATATTCGTTTTGTTTAACTTGGTTTCATTGCGCGCTTCCTTAGATGCCATGCCCTTAATCCATATCCTTCACCACAGTTACTAAATCAATAAATTCTTGCCGCCAATAGTGAGGGTCATAAGTTCGGGCATTTTGTGCCCAACTGATGAGGTCATCATAAGTAGCCGTTCCTTTATGAGGTGATTGGCGAAGTAGCATAGCAAAAGCAACCACTGAAGAGGCAAATCGGGTACTTTCAGATGCTTCCGAAAAAGTGTAATTGAGATCGGTGATGGGTAAAGAAATTTCGCGGCTCACCGACTCGCCGGGCAATTTATAACGAAAGTCAATGGTGAAAGTGGGAATGCCGCTGCAAACATCGCAGGAATTGGGAATGATTTCGTAAAGTGCTGTAACCGTTTGACCGACACTGATCTCTCCCGCATCGGTCGTATCGCTTTCAAATTGTTCTTCTTGTAACAATCGGTTCTCGTAACCAATCAACCTATATGCACTAACCAAATTGGTATCAAATTCAACTTGAATTTTCACATCATCGGCAATGGAATAGAATTTGTTAAACTCATACTCAAATACTTTTCGCGCTTGCGCTAAGTTGTCAATATATTCGTAAATGCCGTTTCCGTTGTTAGCCACCCGTTCCATCATCGCTTCGTTGAGGTTGCCGCTTCCCAAGCCAACTACTGTTAGATACACGCCACTTTCTCTTTTTTCTTTAATAAGATCAATGAGTTGATCTTGGTTGGTAATACCGATATTGAAATCGCCATCAGTTGCAACAATGATTCTATTATTGCCTCCGGCAATGAAATTTTCCTCGGCTATTTGATAAGCAGCATTGATACCGGCAGAGCCTGCCGTACCGCCCCCAGTTTCTAATGATTCGATTGCGGTATTGATGACTGTTTTCTGATTACCTGCCGTTGAAACCAATACAGTTTCCCATTTTCCGGAATAAGTAACAATAGCTATTCGGTCTTGTGTGCGGAGGGTGTTTACCAAGTAAGGCAGGGCGGTTTTTAAAAGCGGCAATTTGTTTTCCGTACCCATAGACCCCGAAACGTCAATCAATAAGACAAAATTGGAGGGGGGTAAATCTTGCAAAGGAATAGACTTGCCTTTAATTCCAATCCGAATAAGTCGGTTTGCAGTATTCCAAGGACACCCGCTAACTTCTCCGTTTACACCTATGTTCTCGCCATCAACAGGTTCGGGATAGTCGTACTGAAAGTAATTGATAAATTCTTCTGTTCTAATAGCATCTTTAACAGGCTTATCTCCCGAGTTGATGATTCGGCGCATGTTGGCATAAGAAGCCCCATCTGCATCTAAAGAAAAAGTGGAAACAGGTTCTTGAGAAGTATAGATAAAAGGATTCTCCTCAAAACTGTTGTACCGCTCGCCACCTTGATAGTAATCGTTCAGAACCGTCCAGTCTTCGGAAAAGGAGCAACTGCTCCACCATAAGCAGATCATAAAAACTCCGATGAGATAACTGATATTCTTTCGCATTGAATTGAGATTAATTGTTAGAAGGTTGTTGTTTTAGATTTAAAAACCGATTTGTAACGATAAACCGCCACTCGCATTGGTGTTGCCTGCTTCTATGTATGGAGAAGATGGAGGTGTTAAATAAGGCGATACTCGAAAACTTAAATCTTCACTGACATCAAAATCTACTAAATGCGCATCAATCAGCGCATCGAGTACGGTAATGAAATACCAAAGCGTTCCGCCGATGATTGAAATCTCGACATAACGCCGATAGACGTTCTTTCGCCCGATGAGGATGTTATTATCTGAAATAAAAGCAAGTTTGGGGTCGGGATTGTTAGGAGCATAATAGCCGGGGCGTGTACGGACAAGATATTCGTTTTTATAGTTGAGATACTCCTTTCGGTTGAGGTAAAATCCTACACCTGCTGCGGCAAAACCGGCATAAACAATAGGTACTTTCCAATACTTTCTATTATAAACTTGCCCCCAACCGGGTAAAATCATTGCTCTGTAAGCGGCTTTGATAGGCGAGCGAACAATCCGGTCGTTGTTGATATGTGCATTCATATATGCGTCTATCAGGTTGGCACTATAAAAAATAAGTAGTGCGTTAAAGGCCAAGTTATATTGTTGCAATGCTCGTTGTTTCTTTTCCTGAATAGGGAGTAAATCCGTATCATCATCTATTCCGGTAGCATAATTTTCCAGAACTTGTTTGTATTGTTTGTAATGTTTGTTGTAGTTCAATCGGGTGGAAATCGTAGCAGTAGTGAAAGCAGCTACACCACCGGCAAAAAATGGAGTTTTCCAATACTGTTTATTATACCATTGTCCACCACCCGGTAATATCGAAAACAAGAGTGCTTTGTTAGGATTATAGGCGTTTATAGAATCAGGAACAACATTTAAAGGCTGAACGGTATCAGCAGGAAGCACAGCAAGCGGGGATTCTATTACCACTGTGGTATCTTGTGCCGACAATGGTAAAATTGCTAAACACATTGTTGACAGGTATAGCAGAAGCGAAATAGGGATGTAATAGCTTAGGTATTTAAGCATCGGGGGGAGAGCGTTTCTGTAAGCAGGTACTATCGGTTGATGATGTCCAAAATCCGATTAAGGTCTTTATCGGAACTAAAAGGAATCATCAATTGCCCGTTACCTTTACTGTTCCGTTTGATATTAATTTTAGCCCCGAAATGGGACTCTAACTCCTCTTGCACCTTTCTGATATGAAGCGGAAGATGAGGTGCAGGTTTCGTTTCTTTATTGGTTTTTCCGGAAAGGCCGCTCACCATATTCTCTACTTGCCTTACCGAAAGTCCTCTTTCCAAAATGGCATGAAAGATATTCAATTGACGGTCAATCGTGCCGGCGTTAATCAGTGCGCGAGCATGACCCATGCTGATTTGGCGGGTTTTTAACCCTTGTTGAATCTCAGGCGGGAGTTTCAGTAGGCGGAGGTAATTGGTTACTGAGGAGCGGTCTTTACCAACGCGCTTTGCCAAAACTTCGTGAACCAAACTACATTCGTCAATAAGGCGTTGATAGGTGATGGCTACCTCTAAGGGGTTGAGGTCTTCGCGCTGAATATTTTCAACGAGTGCCATCTCCAAAAGCGTTTGGTCGTTTGCCGTGCGAATATAAGCAGGGATATGGGTTAAGCCGGCCAGTTTAGAAGCTCTGAGCCTGCGTTCACCGGCTATCAATTGAAACTTGTCTTTACCGATATAACGGACGGTAATGGGTTGTACGACCCCATGTGTTTGAATTGATTCCGACAACTCTGCCAGTTTTTCTGCATCAAATTCTAACCGAGGCTGGAAGGGATTTTCCTCAATTTGGTCAACAGGTATTTCGGCAACGGTATTTAACAACTGTTTATCGTCCAACTCGTCTGAAATGCTGCCAAGCAAGGCTTGTATGCCTGCTCCCATTTCTTCTTTCTTGCTTTTCATTTTTGCCAAGGTAATTAGATTTAAAGGTGAATGGACTTACGTGGTTTCGTTGTTGAGCGGAGCTAACTTTTGTTTATCAATGAGTTCCTTTGCAAAGTTAAGATAGTTTACCGAACCGCGACTATCAATATCATACATAATCACCGACTGCCCGACACTGGGTGCTTCGCTTAACCGCGCACTGCGGTGTATGATGGTATCGAAGACTAAGCCCGGAAAATGTTTTCGGGCTTCTGCTATGATTTGATTCGACATTCGCAATCGGGAGTCGTACATGGTGAGCAGAATACCTTCTAATTGCAACTCTCTATTCAATCTTTTTTTGATGATCTTGATGGTGTTGAGGAGCTTACCCAATCCCTCTAATGCAAAATACTCGCATTGAACGGGAATAATCACCGAATCGGAAGCAGTCAAGGCATTGACTGTTACCAACCCCAATGAAGGCGAACAATCTATAATGATGACATCGTAGTTGTTTTTGATAGGCTCCAAAATGTCGCGCATTAAAATTTCGCGCTCAAATTGATTGACCAATTCTATCTCTGCTCCGACCAAATCCCGATGAGAGGGCAATAGGTATAAATTAGGAACATCCACTTTCATGATCCCTTCGGCAATATCAGCCTTTCCGACTAGACCTTGGTAGAGTCCAAGTTTGACTTTATTATGGTCAATCCCTAAACCGGAAGTGGCGTTTGCTTGCGGGTCTGCATCAATCAACAGCACTTTGTATTCCAATATTGCCAAACTTGCTGCTAAACTAATGGCAGTAGTGGTTTTTCCTACTCCCCCTTTTTGGTTAGCGATGGCAAGGACTTTTCCCATGTTGTTTGGTTATCTTGTGATGATCTTAACATTTTGAATTAAGGTTCGTAACTATTTTATTCAACTTTTTAGTAAAACATCAGTATCTTGTATTCGTGCTTTCAAAGGCATCGTTCATTTGTTGTTCTTGATAAATTACGGTTAGATATTGTCCGAAAATTAAACCTTAATAGTTTCACCAATTTTGGGCAATAATAACTGCTTACCTCTTTCGGCAAATTTACGAACGGCTTCTTCGTGGTTGATTTTAATGTAGCCAAAGGTGTCGTAATGAACGCCTATAATGGTATCACATTCTATAAACTCGGCGGCTATTACGGCATCATCTATACCCATTGTAAAGTTATTGCCAATAGGTAACACCGCAAAGTTCAAATCAGCGTATAAAGGTATTAGTTTCAAATCATAGCTTAAAGCGGTGTCGCCGGCAAAGTAAAAGTAACCTTCTTCGTGGTTGACGACAAAGCCGCCCGGGTTGCCGCCATAAGTGCCATCGGGTAAAACGCTGGAGTGGACGGCATTCACATATTTTACCTTGCCAAAATCAAACTTCCATTCCCCGCCTATATTCATGGGATGACCTTTGGGGTACCCGTGTTTATCGCCAAACCAACTCACTATTTCGTAATTAGAAATGATGGTGGCTTGGGTATTTCGTGCAATCGCAGGCGCATCGGCTATATGATCGGCATGTCCATGGGAAATGAGAATATAATCGGCTTTAATGGCATTGATGTCAATATGTTTGGCAAGTTCATTTCCCGAAATAAAGGGGTCGAACAAAAGGTTCTTTCCCCCAATGTTTACACTGAAACAAGAATGACCGTAAAAAGTAAAATCCATTGTTATCGCTTATTGTGTTAAGAATATGTGCTTTTTCGGCTGCTAAGATAGGTGTTTTCGCTTTATGAAAACTACTTTTTCTTTAGATTGACATTTGAATGTTGCTTAATTTCTGATGAATGAACCGTCAAGATGGTTAGTATGTTTGTGGAAGTAATCATCTCACCTAATTAGATAGAGTCATGGAACAGTATTTCCGGATTTTTTTGGATGGCTATAAGAACTATGGCGGTTATTTGTGGAGAGAAATTACCCAACCCGGATGGCATAACTACTTTTACTGGCTGCTCGGTGTTTCGGCATTTTTCCTGATTCTCGAATGGGTAAAGCCTTGGCGCAAAGAGCAGCCGAAGTTTAGGAAAGATTTTTGGCTGGACTTTTTCTACATGTTCTTTAACTTCTTTATCTTCTCCTTGATTATCTACAATGCCGCTTCAGATGTGGTGGTCAACTTGTTCAACAACCTGTTGGGTATTATTGGTATCAAAAACTTATTGGCCATCAATGTTGGGTTATTACCGGTATGGGCGCATTTGTTAATTGGTTTTGTGCTGCGCGATTTTATTCAATGGTGGATACACCGGTTGTTGCATCGTTCCGATTGGCTATGGCAATTTCATAAAGTACATCATTCGGTGGAGCAAATGGGCTTTGCCGCACATTTGCGCTATCATTGGATGGAGAATGTAGTTTACCGCACAATAGAATACATCCCTCTGGCAATGATTGGGATTGGATTGAACGATTTTTTCGTGATTCATATCTTTTCATTGGCGATTGGTCATTACAATCATTCCAATATATCGGTGAGCGGTTATGTTACCGGAGGAATACTGGGGCTTTTACTTGGAATTGTCATTGTTCTTCGAGCATTTGACGTGCATTTGTTGCCCGAAAATGTATCCTTTTTGCAGCAGTTCATCACCGTCATGGTATCCGTTTTGGCGGGCATATTGTTGTTTGGAAGATGGATGAAGTTCGTTTTCAATCATCCCGAAATGCATATATGGCATCATGCTTACCACTTACCCGAAAACAAAAAGTTTGGGGTAAACTTCGGGCTAAGTTTGAGTATTTGGGATTACCTTTTTGGCACGGTCTATATGCCTTACAATGGACGAGATATTCCCCTTGGCTTTGAGGGAGTGCCTGAATTTCCCCATACTTTTATCAATCAAAATCTCTATGGCGTAATTCCTCCAGAGTCTGAACATCCGTTAAAGACCTGATTTATTAAAATTGCCTTTTCGATTGCAAACAAAAATAACCGAATTGGTGTTTGGTTATTTAGATTCATTCTTAACTTTGACAATCCAAATATAAAAGGATATTCTTGTCATATCTCATTGAGTAGTTGAATTGACTTTGGATATTGCCGACAATCTTTATTATTTACCAGAAAAAACTAATTGAATGGAAACTCCCACAAAAATTGTGAGTATTTATACTGAAGCAACTCCCAATCCTGCAAGTATGAAGTTTGTCTTAAATCAGATGCTATTGCCTCAAAATAGTGCCGACTTTCCTAATCGCGAATCAGCGGAGGGGGTTTCTCCATTAGCAGTTGAGCTTTACGACACCTTCCCTTTTGTCAGCGGGGTGTTTATCATGAACAACTTTGTAACCATTACCAAAAACGGCGATGCTGTAGATTGGTTTGAAGTTGCTTCGCCGCTTAGAGATTTTATTCGCACTTATGTTTCAGAAGGAAAAGAAGCGGTGAATACGGCTGCGTTGCAAGTTCATTTTTCCGAAAATCCTGATGCCAACCCCAACGAAATTGCTGCCGATGACTCGGAAGTAGTCGTAAAAATTAAAGAGATGTTGGTCAAATATGTTCAGCCTGCTGTTGAAATGGATGGCGGAGCAATTGTCTTCCGTTCGTTTAAAGACGGTATTTTGACTTTGGGCATGCAAGGTTCTTGCAGTGGCTGCCCTTCTTCCACCATTACGTTAAAAGCCGGTATAGAAGGCTTACTAAAAAGAATGGTGCCTGCCGTTGAAAGTGTTGAAGCAGAAATGCTGTAATAACATTAGTTTCAAATTGTTTAAGTTTTTTTCAATAGCCGCGATGAAGCGGCTATTTTTTTGCGTATGATGCTCCTAACTCTCTTTCTTATCCTGTAACCGGTACTTGGTTTTCAGTTTATCTACCGTTGGGATATTGTTGTAATGCCATTTTTTGATGATGACCGCACCTTTAAGCAGCATTAGTCCGGGATTGGAGGTGATCATGGTTTTGAGAACGGTGGCATCGGTAGTGCAAAACTCGTATTCGGCACCGCTGATGATTTTAAACCTTGCAATTTGCTTTGGTGAGGAAGCGGTTAAGCATCGAAACCCATATCCATTCGTCTTGCAAAACTCATACAAGCGATTGAGTTGTGTTTGTGTTTTCAGGTTAGAGCGGCTAACATCCCCGGCAATCACCAAAAAGTTGTAGGTTGTGTCTTGCAGCACTTCTTCTGTAATGTCGGTTTCATCTTCGGTTTTGATGGAGAAATCGGTAATAGGTGGCTCATAGCCCTTTTTCACCAACTTTGTTTCGCGGCTGCTGTATTTCCAATTGATGGTATCTTTCCACGGGTAATTGAACTCGGTAAAAGGTTTTACCTCATTGGTCTGTTTGTTTCGATAGTACAAGATGGTTTCGTATTCAAAACTCGGTGCATCGCTCGGAACCGACATACTTTCTGCTATATTTATCCCTTCCTTAAAAGGCCGAAAATCTATGAGGGGTAAGTTAAACGTGCCGTATAAACCTATGACGATGATAAAGATGCTGGCCCAAAGCATGATGGAGGAATAGCGAAGGTAGGTGTAGGAAGCATATTGACCCGCCCTAAAGACGATTGCCAAAAAAATCACTGCTACTAAGATGCTTGCCCTTGCAACTAAGTTGTCATAAGCACGCTCGAAAGAAAAAATATCGCCAAAACAAACGCAGTTATGGATGACATTGTAATGCCATGAAATATAGGAAGCAACAGTTGCAGCGAGGGTCATGCCCAATGCTGTCCAAGTGGCAATTCTAGGCTTAATACTTGAAAGAAGTGCTACACCGGACGCAAATGTTGATGCGCAAAAGATGAGAGCAATGGGAAGGGATAAAACTTCAAAGTCATCAACTTTAAGGAGTTTAATGTACTCGTTGATTTTATAAGAAAATCCAACGGCATCTATTCCCCGAAATAGCCCGAATGTTGTTAAAATCAACCCTACCACTACCCGGCAGATTAGTATTAAGTACTTCATGCTGCTTAACAATGGTTAAAGGTTAACGGTTAGTGGTAAGGAGTTAGGAATAAGTGGTAAGAAGTAAGGAATAAGTGATAAGTGGTTAGGGGTGTGTTTTTAGTGATTTTAAATCTTGGGTAGATAACGACAAGTCTTATGTCTAAAGTCTAAAATCGTAAATCTAAAATCGTAAATCCCCCAATCTCTACCCAACTTTCGTCTTGACATAACCCATGCCTTTGAGCGTTTCAGCGATACGGGTCTTGAAATCTCCTTGCAACACTATTTCCCCATCTTTTACACTTCCACCAACGCCGCACTTTGTCTTTAAGAGTTTACCGAGTGTTTCCAATTCTTCGTCCGTTCCAACAAAGCCTAGTACTAATGTAACCGTTTTACCGCCCCGCCCTTTCTTTTCCATCGTAACACGTAGTTTTTGTTGGTCCGGTTGTGGAGTTTGGGCTAAGTTTTCTTGCTCTTCGTCAGAACTGAAGAAGTCGGGATTGGTGGAATAAACTATCCCATCAAGGCGTTTATTTTTTTTCTGACTCACTAAATAAGAATTTACTATTTACGATTGGAGACTTTAGACAAAAGACAAAAGACCTAGAATTTAAGAAAAAAAATACCATTCACCATTCACCATTCACCATTCACCATTCACAACTTATAACTCATAACTTCCTCCCAATCACCCTCTTTGCGGCAACAACAATATGGGCGGCATCTAATCCGTATTTGGTGAGCAGTTCTTCGGGTTTACCGCTTTCGCCGAACTTGTCTTTTACCGCTACCATTTCTATATGGGTCGGCATTTTTGTTCCCAATAACTGTGCGATGCTGTCGCCAAGGCCGCCGTTTTGTTGGTGTTCTTCGGCGGTAACGACACATCTTGTTTTGGCAACCGATTGTAAGATGGCTTCGTTATCTAGGGGCTTAATGGTATGGATGTTTACCACTTCGGCATAGATACCTTGCGTGGCCAGTTCTTTGGCAGCTTCTAAGGCCTGCCATACCAAATGACCGCAGGCGAAGATACTGACATCTGTGCCTGATTGAAGGAGTTGGGCTTTACCTAATTCAAACACTTGGTCTTCGCGGGTGAAGATGGGCACTTTGGGACGGCCGAAGCGAAGGTAAACGGGCTGATTGACAGAGGCAATGGCGATGGTGGCCAACTTGGTTTGCATGTAATCGCAAGGCACAACCACCATCATGCCGGGAAGCATTTTCATTAAACCAATGTCTTCGAGTATTTGGTGTGTGGCACCGTCTTCGCCAAGCGAAATGCCGGCATGAGAAGCGCAAATCTTCACCGGCTTGCCCGAATAGGCAACTGATTGGCGGATTTGGTCATAAACGCGACCGGTAGAAAAATTGGCAAAAGTGCCTGTATAAGGAATTTTACCCCCAATTGTCAATCCGGCGGCGATGCCTATCATATTGGCTTCGGCAACACCTGTATTGTAAAAGCGAGCAGGAAATGCTTGTTTGAACTTGCCCATCTTGAGCGAATCGGTCAAATCGGCACAAAGGGCAACTACATCGGTGTTTTGTTGCCCGATTTCAAACAATCCGTCTCCAAAACCGCTTCGGGTGTCGTTATTGCCTAAAATGGGGTATTGCTGTATGTCCATATTGTTGTGTGATTATGCTTTGGGGGTAGTGGATTTTGATAAATAAACTGAAATGATGCACTTGTGCAGGCAATTATACGAGTGGAGTTACTTGTGCCTCCTCTATATCTCCTTCTCTTTTAATAGTCGCCCAAGGTTTCGGGCAGTTGGGCTAGTGCAACGGCAAGTTGTTCGTTATTGGGGGCAACGCCATGCCATTTATGCGTGCCTTCCATAAAATCTACGCCTTTACCCATGACTGTTTTCATCAAAATGGCGATGGGCTTTCCGTGTACGGTGCGTTTTTTGGCTTCGTCCAAAGTGTCCAGTATTTCTTGGGTATTATGGCCGTCCATTTGCAAAACATCCCAGCCAAAGGCGCGCCATTTGGCGGGCAAATCGCCCAACGACATCACTTGGTCGTTGGTGCCGTCTATTTGTTGCCCGTTCCAATCAACGGTGGCGATGAGGTTATCTACTTTATGGTGGGCGGCAAACATGGCGGCTTCCCAAATCTGGCCTTCCTGCAACTCACCATCACCATGAAGGGTGTAAATCAAACGGTTATCGCCATTTAACCTCTTTGCCAACGCCGCACCAATGCCGACCGACAAGCCCTGTCCCAACGAGCCGGATGCAATACGCACTCCGGGTAATCCTTCTTTGGTGGCGGGGTGTCCCTGCAAACGCGAACCGAGTTTGCGAAAAGTGGCTAACTCGTGGATGGGAAAATAACCTGACCTTGCCAACACACTGTAAAACACAGGTGAAATATGACCGTTGGAAAGAAAGAACAAATCCTCGCCCTCGCCATTCATATTGAACGGAGTGGGTTGGTGGTGCATCACGTTGAAAAACAAAGCGGTCAGAAAATCGGTGCAACCCAACGAACCACCCGGATGCCCTGACTCGGCTGAGTTGGTCATACGGACAATATCGCGGCGTACCTGTGTGGCTAACTGCTGTAATTCGGTAATAGATTTCATGTCAATGATTATATGTTTGGGCAAAAGGCCATATCCGGCCGCAAAGATAGCATTAAGCACCATAAGTCTTTAACATTATTCCTTAAATTCAGTTTGATGATTTTTAAGGTTTACCCTGAGATTGGGATTACTATAGTCCCAAATTCTTTGTTTTCAATAGTAGAAACGTGGCGCGCCGCGTTTCTACTAGCAGTTTCTACTGGCAGCTTGCAGTTTTCATGACCCTTCCATGCCTCTCCCTAAAACAAATGGTAAAAGATATGTGGTTTCAAAGCGTATGTTATCGGCTGATTTGTTTCATGGAGGGGAGGTAAACCAAGATTTTTCAAAAGCAGGCCAAGATTTCTCAAAACTAGGCCAAGACATCGCTTTGTTCAACTTATTTTATCTCCAATATCTGCATTAACACGTCATTGCTCACCACCAAAAGTTTGTTTTTAACAATGCGGGAAGTGAGGATTTGGTAGTTTGGGTTTTTGGTAAATACTTTTCGGAACAATTGCATGGCTTCTTCTGTCTTGCCGGCATTGGCTAGAGATACAGCCGTCCAATAGGACATTTCTTCGTTGTCGGGAAACAGTTGTTGAGCGGCGGAGTAATCAATCAATGCAGCTTCTATATTCCCTTTTTCGATGTGCAAATCACCGGCGTTCATGTGTTGATAGGCAGTATGCACCTGCAATAATCGTTTCAATTCTTGAACGGGTTGAGCGTGGTCTTCAATGCGCAAATCTACCACCCTATCCCGCCACGGCTTGCCCGTAGGTTGACCGCTCACCACCAACAAAGCAGCAGATTGTCTGCCGCGAATATCTCCTCCCGCGTTTTCGGCAGCTTCAATAGCCGCCACCATGCGTTCGGCAAGTGTTCCTTTGGTGGTTTCAAAGGCTTTAGCCATCGCAGGACATACTTTATCGGTCAACATCATGTTGGCTTGTACAGAATAATTTTTCCCTTGTAAATGATGTGCCTCTGCAATGCAATCGCTGCCGGTATAGGATGCGGTTTCGCCCTTTGCATTGAGCAAAGCCACTTGCCGGAATTTCCTGCCTTCGTCCGATTTGATAAGACTGTCCAACGCCTTTTGAGGGCTGATGCCTTGTTTCATCATTGCCAAACCATCGGGACCAAAATCGGGATTAACAAACGATTGGGTAGCTACAACGCCCACACCTGCCTCGCCCCAACTGACAATGCTTCCCACCGAGAACCAATGCGACTGAACGGAAACGCCCATTTGACCGGTTTCGGGGTCGAATGCCACGATTGAATAAGTATGTGCCAAGGGTGAATTGGGCTTTTGAGTGTTTTGTGCGTGCATAGTTGCCTGTATATAAGGTAAAGCAATGATCAACAAGATCGTCAATAGCGGATGTTTCATTAGTGGCTATGTGATAAAGTGAATAATGTTACGAGCGTTTTGCTTAAACAATCGTTTTGGCGGATGGTAAAATTGCAAGCTGATTAGAAATATGGAGGCATAAATATCAGCATTAAACACAGAAAAAGAGTAAAATCTACCATAATCCTTTTAAAGTATTGCCAAATTAACCTGTTACAAAAGAATTTACTGCTCCTCCCAACAGTAGGTATTCACCACCAACAATAGATGTCTACCACGCAACGGTAGACGACTACCATTCAACCGTAGCCGTCTACCACGCAATGGTGGACGTGAACCATTCAACCGTAGCTGTCTACCATGCAACGGTAGACGTGCATCACGCAACGGTAGAGGCACATTATTATCCCGTTTCCGTGTAAGATTGCAGTATGAATTTGTATGACCGCTTGACGATTTATTTGAGGCAATGGGCATAAGTTTGCCGTATCGAGTGAAAAATAAATCAAGTCAAGATAGTTGTAGGATTAAAAACTTAAAAGCAAGACACAAAGAATAAGATGCAAGACTAAAGCCGCACGTCTTATGTTTTAAATCTTAAGTCTTACGTCTTTTGTCTCAAGTCTTACGTCTAAAATCTCAAATCTAAACTCTTAAATCTTAACTCCCAATCCAATTTACTCAACAAAAAGAATGCTGCCATTAGGAATAATACCCGCAGTTAAGGTATCTACTACTATGCCGGACGGAAGGTGGCGAATGATTTGACCGTTGCTTTGATAGTCTTTGGGGTCTGTCCCGTAGAACGTATTATTGGATGGGTCAATAGCCATGCCGTAATACGATTTGAACAGCCAAGGAGTAGTGTTTAGGTTGGGGTCGTAGATAGTTTGTTTATAAATCAAACCGCCACGTTCGTAGTACAATTCATTGTTTTGGGCATTCATGATGAGGTTATTGGCCAATCCCACTTCGGGAAACTCGATAGTCGTGGATACGGTAAGGGTTTGCGGGTCAATCATCACCAATCCTCCTTTGGTACTTTGGGTTAGGTCAACGTTCCAGTTTTCATCATACACCACTTTCCCGCCACAAAGCACCCAAACCTTGCCGTTGGCATCGGCAACGATGCTGTTAGGAAAGTCGAAGACGTTGATATGGGTAATTAACTCATCGTTATCGGTATTGATCACGGCAACGCGATTGTCGTAATTGTCATAATCATAGCCCCCTTCGCAGGGCACAAAAACCTTATTACCAACCTGCACCATCATTTCGGGGCCTTTGCCAATGGCAATGTTTTTTTGAACGGTATTGGTAAGAATATCTACGACTGCTATGTTTCCGTTCAAACCATCCACTCCCCACTGAGTGAGGTAGGCTTTTTGGTCGTTGATTTGATGCAAATAACGCGGAATTTGAAGGTTTTCCATGATGTTTTGATCCTTAAATGTAGCAGCACTAACGATTTCAACTCGATTGGCGCCACTCACTACGATATAGGTGCTGTTGTTCATAATGGCAACCGATTGAACGGTATTGCCGAGGGGGCGGTCATTGGCGGTCTTAAAAATGTCGTTGACCATTGTGCCGGTTTGATTGTCATAGAAACTAATGCTGCCTGCCCCATTGGGGTAAAGTCCTTCATTACAAAACAATATCCCTTTGGTGTAATCGTATTCAGGAATATCGTCTATGGTATCTTCATCGCAAGCAGCGATTAAAGACATTAAAACAAAGGCATAAACTGCAAAGAAACTCGAAAAGCGATTCATAGTAAGATTGGTTTTGGAAATAGATTTGGAGTGAGGTATAGGTTTATTGGTGGTAAAGATAGGATAAGAAACAGATTCGCCAATTTTTTTTTACCCACACTCCAACCATAACAAAATGAAGATTAACCATAAAAAGCCTGTTGGGAAATAGCTTATGGCAAATACGGGGTATCATGTCTAAAGCATTTGTGGTTGATTGTTTTGGGTAGGTTACCGATCCCGGCGTATGCCGGGATGATGCCTAACGGCATTGGAACAGGTTATAGGGTTTTGCGAATATTTACTTATAAACCAACAAGCCAAATCAACAAAAATATCTTCACCACCCCGCTAATTAATACAGGAATTTTCCAATAATTTCCAAAAATCGTTTTCCCATTGGTACTAACGGCGTTCCAGTTTGTGCCATATAGGAATGGATTTAGTGCTCACGGGAATTATTCCCTTTTGGTTGCTAAATCAAAATAGGCTGTTTCATGGTTACAACTGCTTTCTCAATTACACATCGCTAATTCCGGCATACGCCGGAATCCCCTTTTTCAAAGGGGTAAGGGGGATTTATCACTATTTCGGGCTTATTTTACGCTATAAACAGGTGCATTTAGTCAAAAATCATGCTAAACCGTAATGTTGTAACTGTTAAATCTATCGCCCGAATGGGAGTAACTTCCTAATAATAAGTTAGAAAACCTTTTGAAAAGCCTCTTAGAATGAATCAATCAACAGCATTTTTAGTAGAGAAGAGGCAAAAGGGATACATAAAAACACCTCACCACCCCAAAAAACGACAAAAACCAACTAAAAACACCCAAAACACCCATCAAATC
>CALCIK010000111.1 GCA_937907475.1 uncultured Bacteroidota bacterium
AACGTTACTTTTCACAAAACCAACGTTACTTTTCACAAAACCAACGTTACTTTTCGCAAAACCAACGTTACTTTTTGCAAAACCAACGTTACTTTTTGCAAAACCAACGTTACTTTTTGACAAAAACAACCTTATTTTGTCGTTTCTAATCCTTAAATCGGGTAAAATTGGTGTTGATTTTAGCAATTTACCGCTACTTTTTACCTCCAATAAGGGTAATTTTATCAAAGAAGGTGAAGTCCTGCTCTGCTTTCTGAAACAAATCGGCCGATAACGTTTGATTTTCACCCAACATCCTGTTAGTGATTGAGAAAAGGAAGCCTTCGCATCATGCAAAGACTTCCTTAACAACAACGAAGCCCTACTTTACCAAGTTTATCGAAGTATTTTTGGGCTAAACCTCCTATCTTTATGCCCATCATCCGATATTAGCATCAAACATTCCCCAAAAATGAACCGCCGCACCTTTCTTTCATCGTTTGCACCGAGGGTAAACCTTGCACCAATACCGGAACAACAGACTTTGGGCTTAGAACCCTACGAAGGTGTTTGGAATAACCAAACCGCAGCCCATTTACTTCGGCGAACCACGTTTGGCATTCGGGCAAACGAGATTTCGCAAATCGTTTCAATGGGAATGGATGCCGCCGTTGCCCAATTGCTCACCGCACCAACGGGTAACGGGCAGCCCATCAACTATTATGCGGGCGGAGACGGGTTGGTTTCGTTGGGAAACTCTTGGGTGCCGCCGGCAATCGTGAATGAATTTTACGAATTTGGTCGTTTGAACTCGGTAAAACTTTGGATTTTTAACAGAATGTTGACGCGAAACCTGACTGTTTATGATAAAATGGTGCTGTTTTGGCATAATCATTTTGTGGTAGAAGCGGCATCGGTCGGTTCTTCGGCAATGTTGTACAAATACTTCAATACCATTGACCAAAACACGTTGGGAAATTTCAAAACCATGACTCTTGCCATCAGTCGCACCCCGGCCATGCTTCGATATTTGAATGGTGAATACAATTCGGCAGTAGCTCCCGACGAAAACTATGCGCGCGAGTTGCAAGAACTGTTTACCGTGGGCAAAGGCGCAGATGCTCAATTTACCGAAGCCGATGTGCAAGCCGCTGCAAAGGTATTGACCGGTTATCGCATCAATCCGCTGGATCATACGCAATGGTTTTTCAACGGTTTTGAACACGATTCGACCAATAAACAGTTTTCGCCCTTCTATTCAAACACGATTATCAACGGTCAAACGGGTGAATATGGTCAATATGAATTGAATGCGATGCTCGACATGATTTTTGCCGTTCCCGAAGTGGCAAAATTCCTCTGTAGAAAGTTGTACCGGTTTTTTGTCTATTACCAAATCACCCCCGACATAGAAACCAACGTCATTGAACCCCTTGCCGATGTTTTTCGCGACTATAACTACGAAATTTTACCCGTTCTGGAAACCCTTTTCAAGAGTCAACACTTCTACGACTCGTGGAATTACGCTTGTTATATCAAAAGCCCGTTGGATTACACCCTGGGGCTGTGCCGTTCTTTTGATATTGCGTTTTGGTCGGGGGTTAGCAACAACATTTTTTACCAAAACTGGCAGGTTGCCAATGCAAACCGCCTCAAATGTTGCGATGTGTTTCACGATCGCGCTGCACAAACGGCAATGGAAATCGGTCAACATCCCAATGTTTCGGGTTGGCCCGCCTATTATCAAGAACCCATGTTCAATGAAGTGTGGATAAATGCCGATACCTATTCAAAACGTATGGAACTCGCCCATCAACTTTGTCAAAACGGCATAGGTTCGGGATATTTAGAGTTTTCGACCCCCTCCAACGTAACACTCAAAATCAATTTAACCGGTTTTGCCCAATCCCTCACACAGCCCGGCGACCCCAACACATTGGTTAGCGAAACACTTGAACGTCTTTATAGCTATCCGGTGGATGCCGAGTTTACCGATTACCTCAAAAGTTTCCTCCTTTCGGGCACCACAGACGATTACTATTGGACATCGGCTTGGAACAATTATATCAGTGCGCCCAACAATGCTTCCTACAAAGCCATAGTCGAAACCCGCTTGCGAAACATGCTGGAATATATGCTCACTCAACCGGAATATCAATTGATGTAGCGTTATAAGGGGTAAGTAGTAAGGGATAAGGGGTAAGGAGTAAAGAGTTAGGGGTAAATAGTATGAGGAAGGGGTAATTGGTATTGTATAAGGTTTAAAACTTAGTGATAACGTAACCCTAACGACTAACGACTATCTCCTAATGACTAACGAATAACTCCTAATGACTAACTCCTAACGACTAATGACTAGCTCTAACTCATAACTCATAACTCATAACTCCTAACTCCTCGACCCATGCAGAGACGTAAATTTCTTCAAACTCTTGCACCTGCAATCGTGCTGCCTTCTTTGTTGAATGGGTTAACGGTAAGGGCATATAGCGCAACGCCTTTGATAGAAGGGCTGTCGGCAATGCAAACCGATACCGATCGAGTGTTGGTGCTCATTCAATTGAATGGTGGAAACGATGGGTTAAACACGGTTATCCCGCTCGACCAATATGCCAACCTCCAAGCAGCGCGAGGAAATGTTTTGGCAACCGAAGATGCCGTTTTACCCCTTTCGGGCACGACCGATACAGGGCTTCATCCGGCAATGGAAGGCATGAGGCAGCTTTATGACGATGGTAAACTTTGCATCGTACAGGGGGTTGGTTATCCAAACTTCAGTTTTTCGCACTTTCGAGCTACAGATATCTACGCAACAGGTTCGTCCGGCATCGAAACCCTCGAAACCGGTTGGATTGGAAGATATTTGGAGCAACAATACAACGGTTTTCCCGCCGGATATCCCAATTCCGACATGCCCGACCCTCCGGCCATTCAAATTGGACAGGGTATTCCGTTGCTTTTTCAGGCGGCGGCAACCAATATGGCCATGACTATCAGCGGACCAAATGTTTTTAATAACTGGGTAAACGGTGGTGGCGGCAGCCTTCCCCCAACTCCCGCCGGAATAGAACTGAACTATCTCCGAACCGTTGCACAACAAACCCAAAGCTATGCAACCCAAATCATTGCAGCTTCGGATGCCATCACTTCACAAAATCCCAACTACCCCGCAGCCGGCAGCAACGAGTTAGCAGACCAGCTCAAGTTGGTGGCAAGGCTGATTGCGGGCGGGTTAAAAACGCGCATATATTTAGTAGCATTAGGCGGCTTCGATACCCATTCAAACCAAATCGGAGGAGGAAGTTCCGACACAGGAACCCATGCGGTTTTGTTGGGAAAAGTGTCGGAAGCCATCAAAGCATTCACAGACGACCTCACTTATTTGAGTATCGAGGAGCGGGTAATGGGTCTAACCTTCACCGAATTTGGTCGGCGGGTCAAAGCAAACGGCAGTGCGGGAACCGATCATGGTACTTGTTACCCGATGTTTGTTTTTGGCTCGCAATTACAATCGGGCATCATCGGCACCAACCCGGTTATCCCCCCGTCAGTGGCGGTCAACTACAATCTTCCCGTGCAACACGACTATCGCACGGTTTATGGCACATTGTTAAAAGATTGGTTTTGCGTGTCACAAGAAGATGCCAACGATATCATGCTGCACAACTTCACCGCACTCCCCATCGTCAACGCCCCATGTTGCATCGCGCCCCAACCCATCATTACCGGCCCCAATTATGTCTGTCCCGACAACATCAGCAACTATTCCGTTCCGTTTGTAGATGGTAGTACCTATATATGGACAGTCATCGGCGGCACTATACTAAGTGGCCAAGGCACTAACGCCATACAAGTTCAATGGGAAAACAATCAAGTGGGGAGTGTTCAGGTGATTCAGATGTAAGTTGTTGAGAGGGATGCTTAAACGATTGAACAACCATTTGATAAACGATTGACGGTAAAAAAGTTTAACTTTGCAAGACAACATCAAAGATATAAGATGACTTATTACCACCGTATAAGAGAATTGACAAGAAGTGTTCCTGTGCAATTGATTGATTTTGAGCAACCAAGAGATCGTGCAAGAACGCCAACACAAGCGTCCTCAAATTTTATTACTAATAAAGAGCAAGGAGATTGGGCGGAAAACTTGATTGCGAGAGCAATCAATGAAACTTTAGACAATTTTGTGGCCGTTAAATATGGAAAGTCTGACAATACAGTAGCGGGAGAAGAAGGATTTGATGAATTTTACCAAGAATTTCAAAACGAATTGGATGTCATAGGAAAGCGACCGGATTTATTGATTTTTAAATCATCCGATTTTGACAGTAGTTTAGGTTTTGACATCAGTCAAATCTCTCATCATCTAATATCAGATTATGTAAAAAAGGCGATTGCCGGAATAGAAGTTCGTTCAAGTGCCTTTTTAATAGATCGATATGAAGAAACAATGCAAAGTAGAATCGAAAAATTTACGAAAATCGCTTTGCAAACAAAGGTTAAAATTCTCACAGAGTATTCAGACGTATTAAATCACCCGGCAAGACAAGGCTATATTGATGTATTGAACGGAATAACAGAGAAAACATTAAGGGTTACGGATTTCAGAGTTCCCAATTGGAGTGTTTCCGAAAGGCTTATTGAAGTTAAAGTCCTTTTTAGGTTGCTTAAAACGGCGATAAAGGAAATTCAAAAAAGAGATTACCTTTCCATCACGCCAAAAGTTGAAGACATAAAAGTTGTTTACAAATGGATTGAAGCTTTCAAAGTTCCACATTTTTATTTTCAAGTCTTTTTCGACAAAGTTTATGGAATATCTTTTGAGCAAATCCTTCAAATCATTTCAGACCCCAATAATGACGGAGTAATATTTTCGGTTGAACGAGATGTTCAAAACCAAAATAAAACTACCATCAAAATAAATTCTAAAACAGGCATACCAATTGCATCAAAAGTTGATGAACCTTTGCACGAAAGCGTAAGAAAAGAAATGGATAGAGGGAGATTGCTTTTTTACGTAACTTTCAACGGCGGAACAGCTTTTCTCGATGTTGAAAATTTGAAAATCCTTTTAGGAATTTAAGAAATAGATTGTTTATGATGGAAACAAAAAGACCTGTTACCGATAATTCCATTGAAAACGACTATTCAAAGTCAATTTCATTGGAACATCGCAAGAAGTTTGCCCAATTTTTTACCCCGTTACCTATTGCAGAGTTAATGGTAAAATGGATTTTGGGTAATTCATCTTTAAAAACAATTTTAGAACCTGCGTTTGGGCTTGGACTCTTTTCAAGAGTTTTATTGTCCTACAAAGAAAATATCAAAATCAAAGGATTTGAGATAGACAAAACGATTTCAGATTACGCAAAACGACATTTTTCCGATGTTCATAACATAGAACTGCTGTTGGAAGACTATATTTACAGCGATTGGAAACAAAAATACGATGGGATTATTTGTAATCCGCCCTATTTCAAATTTCACGACTTCGATAACAAAAATATTATAAAAGAAATAGAATCAAATCTCAAATGTAAACTCAATGGTTTTACCAATCTCTATACCCTTTTTTTACTGAAATCAATTCATCAGTTAAACACAAACGGACGTTGTGCCTATATCATCCCTTCCGAATTTCTAAATTCCGATTACGGTAAATTAATAAAATCGTACTTAGTAAAAAGCAAAACGTTAAGGCACATTATCGTTATAGACTTTGAAGAGAATGTGTTTGACGATGCCCTAACCACTGCTTCCATCCTATTTTGTGCAAATGACAATTTAACTGGCAAAGTTCAGTTCAGCAATATCCATTCTTTGCACGATTTAAGTAAGTTAGAAACACTTATCGCCAATTATCCTTTTGCAATAAACGCAAAACAAAGCTATTCCTTTTCAGAATTAAACCCTGAAATCAAATGGAAAGCCTATTATCAAACACAAAATGGAATAAAATTCAAAAATCTTGTTCCATTTTCCACCTATGCAAAAGTAGTTCGTGGCATTGCAACAGGTTCTAACGAATATTTTACGTTTAATTTATCCAAAGCAAAAGCCTTTGGAATTTCAGAAAAGTTTTTGTTGCCTTGTATATGCAGCGCAAAAGATGCCAAAACATCCTTTTTTACAAGTAAAGATTTTGAATTGCTATCACAAAACGATAAAACTGTTTTTCTTTTCAATGCTCAAAATGCTTCTAACGAAAAAGTACAGGATTATATAGTCAAAGGCGAATTAGAAAAGGTCAATTTAAAATATTTAACCGCTTGCAGAAGACCTTGGTATTCATTAGAAAATAGACCGCCGTCACCAATTTGGGTGTCTGTTTTTAACAGAACAGGTTTGCGTTTTATTAGAAACGAGGCAAACATTTCAAACTTGACTTCATTTCATTGTATCTATCCCAATCAAACAGAATTGTTTTCTAAAATCAACATTGACCTATTGTTTGCCTATTTATTAACCGTTACTGCCAAAAAGATTTTTGAAGATAACAGTAGGGAATATGGAAACGGGTTACAAAAGTTTGAACCCAACGACCTAAACAAAGGAATGATGCTCAATTTAAGTTTACTTGATAATCAAATTGAAAAAGAAATTTTAGATTTATACAAAACATACAGGAAATTAACCCTTGACAACCAAAATACACAGGGAATAATTGAAAAAATAGACAGACTTTTTATAAACGAATACACAGAAAAAAGCTAAACTACTTTATAGAGTTTAGAATTAAAGAGGTATTTGCCAAAATTGAGAGTTCGTATGGTGTTCAATATTTGTGATTTAGCCAACATAACTTCTCTTTATTTTCCTGCTACCCCATAATTTTACTCCCTACAAAACTCCCCATTTACTTGTATCCCTCCCACCACCAATTCGACATCGTGATATGAACAATTCCCCCAAAGTTGCGGTGGTCATTCTCAATTGGAATGGCGAACATTTCCTGCAAAAGTTCCTGCCTGCTGTATTAGCAACCGATTACTCCAATCTGGACATATATATAGCCGATAATGCCTCGACCGATAACTCGATACAGGTGTTGGAAATGCTTTTTCCGATGGTAAAAATCGTGCAAAACGATGCCAACTATGGTTTTGCCGGAGGTTACAACCAAGCCCTGCGCCATATTTCGGCGGAATACTACGTTCTTCTCAATTCCGATGTGGAAGTCAATCCTAATTGGGTAACTCCGGTGATAGAATTGATGGAATCAGACCCAAACATCGCCGCTTGTCAACCGAAAATATTGGCTTACCACCAAAAAACGCATTTTGAATATGCCGGCGCAGCCGGAGGTTGGATAGATTCTTTGGGATATGCTTTTTGCCGCGGCCGTTTTTTCGATATATGCGAGTCCGATAACGGACAATACGACCAATCAACGGAAATTTTCTGGGCATCGGGTTGTGCCTTGTTCATTCGCGCCAATTTATACCACGCTTTCGGAGGTTTCGACCAACATTTTTTTGCACATCAGGAAGAAATAGACCTGTGTTGGCGGTTAAAACGAAGTGGTTACAGCATTTACGTCTGTCCCCAATCGGTTGTTTACCACATCGGCGGCGGAAGTTTGCACAAAAGCAACCCGCGAAAGACGTTTCTCAACTATCACAACAATTTGTTGATGATTTACAAGAATAGTGCGGCGTTTCGTCTGCTATGGCTGTTGCCCGTTCGGATGATTTTGGATTGGATATCGGCGGTAAAGCTGTTGGCAGAAGGTAAATTTCCCGATGCCAAAGCGATTGCCAAAGCTCATGTCTATTTCCTCAAAGGTTTAACCGTTTGGAACAGCACCCGAAAGCATACCCAAAAAATTGTTCACCAAAAACAACTTCTCAACACCTCAAAACCCAACCGTTCAGGCATGTATAGGGGCAGTATCATTGTGCAACACTTTTTATTGGGTAAAAAAAAGTTTACCGACCTGACTATTCGATAAAAAGAAGGCATGAGGAAAACAAACTAAGACCTGCCGCTTCAAAAACATCATTGCTGAAGCAAGTTTCTACATTCAACAAAAAGCAGTTCAACAAAGACCCGAATCAAGTTGTTCTAAAGGCTGTGCGAAAAAGGGGAACCCGAAAAAAAAGGCAGTTTCGTAGGCGGGTAATACCTTATTGTACTTATATTACACCAAATTTGGGCAATGCCCGAAAGTCAATTATTCAACAATACACCTTTCACCATGACTTCTTATTCAGATATCCCCTCTCCAATGCCGACTCTTTTTTCAGAAAGCAGTGAAGTGGTCAGCACTATCGAAAAACACCGCAAGTTTTTTGCAAGCAACGCCACCAAAAGCATCGACTTTAGGCTCGAACAGCTAAAAAAACTACGAAAAGCAATCACTTCCAACGAAAATCGCATTATGGAAGCACTCGCCACCGATTTGAACAAAACCGGTTTAGAGGCTTACGGAACTGAAATAGCTATTGTTTTAACAGAAATAGATGTTGCGGTAAAGAAGTTAAAAAGTTGGGCAAAGCCGAAACCCGTTTCAACCCCCATGTTTCACTTCATCGCCCGAAGTCGTATTTACAACGACCCTTATGGCGTAGTGTTAATCATTTCTCCTTGGAATTATCCTTTCCAATTACTCTTTTCGCCCCTTGTCGGTGCGTTGGCAGCCGGTAATTGCGCCGTTCTAAAACCCTCCGAACTGACTCCCAATGTATCCAACATCATGGCCGAGATAGTTAAACAAACATTCGAGCGGCAATACGTTTCATTGTTCGAGGGCGATGCCAATATCTCTCAAGAATTGTTAGAACAAAAGTACGATTACATCTTTTATACCGGCGGCACCAATGTTGGTAAAATAGTTTACGCTGCTGCCGCCAAACATCTCACTCCGGTAACGCTCGAATTAGGAGGTAAAAGCCCTTGCATCGTTCATAAAGATGCCAATATCAACATCAGTGCAAAAAGAATTGTATGGGGAAAGTTGGTTAATGCGGGTCAAACCTGCGTAGCACCCGATTACTTGTTTGTCCACAAATCCATCAAACACGAATTAATCGTGGCCCTAAAGAAAGAAATCACCGCCATGTACGGCGAAAATCCGGAAAACAGTCCGCACCTCTGCCGAATTGTCAACGACCGCCATCTAAAACGATTAGAGAAGTTGTTGGAATGTGGTGAAATCATTGTGGGCGGTGAAGTCAATGAACAAACCCGCTATATAGCCCCAACCTTAATCGAAAACGTCCATCCCAACGACCCTGTCATGCAAGATGAAATCTTCGGCCCCATTCTTCCCATCATGGACTATGAAAACTTAGACGAGGTAATCAGTTTCATCAACAGCCGCCCCAAACCTTTGGCACTTTACGTGTTTACCCAAAGCAACAACATCAGCAGCAAAGTCCTCAACGAAACATCTTCGGGCAGTGCAGCAATTAACGATACCGTTGCTCATATTTCCAACGGCAATATGCCTTTTGGTGGGGTTGGCGACAGTGGTATCGGGGGTTATCACGGTAAGTTTAGTTTCGATACCTTCTCGCACCAAAAAAGTGTACTGTTCCGCTCCACCTTAATTGATTTACCCTTGCGCTATGCACCTTATAAATTAGGTGAAAAAGTCCTCAAATTCTTGCTCAAACACTCTTTGGACTAAGAAACAGGCCATCTCCAACAATTTCCTCCTCTATTCTACTCTTTATCGCCTCGAAAATTGCCTATGCGTATCAGCATTTTTTTGTTACTCGTCCTTCTAACCTTTGCAACCGCCATACCAAGTTTGGCACAAGACAATAATGGTTTGCCCGATCATCCGATTGATGTAAAACTAGATAATTGTCTTGATTCCAACCCATCTACCGCAGGGATGGTAGAATGTTTGGGTGTTGCATACAAAGAATGGGATGATGAATTGAACAAAAACTACAAATTGCTACAATCAGTTGTCAACGCCGAACAAAAAAGTGCCCTCCGTTTAGCTCAATTATCGTGGATTACCTACCGTGACAAAGAGATAGACCTGCTTCAAGCCTTGTACAAAACGAAAGAAGGGACAATGTTTGTCCCGATGTATGAATATAGCAGGGTAGAGTTGGTAAAAAAACGGGCACTGGAATTGAAAAGCCACTACAATTTGATGGCGGAATTTTAACTTCCAATATGCAAGTATAAAACCTTCCTTTTAATCTACTTTTGTATAGGTAAGTTGAAACCTCTAAAATTCACGAAAATGAGAGATATAGACACAAGACTCCTTCAAATAGAAAAACACCTTCAAAATAGTACTTACGAACCGGTAGAAACTGATAAAATTGAGTTGAAGGATTTGTCCGGTGGAGATGATTGGAAGGAACTTTACAAAACTACTTGTGCATTTCTTAATACAAGAGGAGGTATAATCATTATCGGTATAAAAGAAGACCCAAAAAATCAATGCTTCAAGTTTACCGGTTTCAATCCCAACAATGAGAACAAACTTAAGGAACTCCCCAATTTGTTTACAGATGACACTAAACGTCCCATTGATGTAAGCGAATTTATTCGGACCGATTTAATCGAAATCAAACCCTTCTTAACAGGGCAAATATGTTTGTTGTTTGTCGAAAAACTACCTGATGAATTGAAGTATGTTCTTTACAAAGGGGAAGGTTATGATCGCCAATTAACCGGTGACCATCGCGTTCCACCCGAAAAAATCAATCGTCAAAAAGAACTTAAACTCGAATTGCACAATACCAAAGAATTGCAATTCGTACCCAATACTACGTTAAATGATTTAGATATTGATAAACTCAACGACTACATCATTCGCCTAAACAAAGACCTCAAAGTCGAATCGCTCAAACCCGATATCCCTTCAGCAATTTCATTTTTAAGCCGTAAAATGTTTATTCGCGAACAACATCATCCAACTTTTCTCGGCATGTTGGTCTGTGGTAAACATCTCTATGATTTTGTAAAAGGACGATGTCAGGTAGATTGCTACTACGATACAGGAAATGAAATAGCTAATGACAAGAAGGTTTATAAAGATAACATCATTGGGTTATTAGAAAGTTGTATCGCTTTCGTCTTTGGCAAAATCAATACAGGCATTAGTAGTGAACGTGGAGGCACAACCATTTACGAATATCCCGAAAGAGTTATTCGCGAAACGGTAAACAATGCTTTAGCCCACCGCGATTACAATAACGACCGCTTTGCAAACCTGACAATCGAACTAAACAAACATATCGAAGTCAGAAATCCGGGCAGGTTTAGAGAAGAACAGTTGCTAGTTCGTGACGGAAAAATAGCTTTACGCCGTATCATACCTATACCCAAGGCGCAAAATCCAAATCTTGCCGATGTTTTAAAATCATTCGATCGTTGGGAGGGAAAAGGTTGGGGGATGGCTGCTTTAACCGATTTTTCATTAGCCAACGAAATAGATTTGCCTTATTACCGACTTTATCCCAGTAATGATATTGGACTTTTTATTCCCAAAGGAAAGATTTTAGATGATGAGATGATTCAATGGCTCGACAGTTTCTCAAAATATATTCGTCAAAAAACCAAAGGAAAGACGTTAAACAACGAACAAAAGACAGTCTTGTCCTATTTCTATAAGTCGGAGTTGTTAAATGCACTGGAACGTTACACGGTAAACCTCACGCCTGATAACAATCATTTTGAAGTTATAAAAACATTGGAAGATTATGGTTTAGTTGAAAAAGAACCCGATAGCCCCTCAGATGTACCAATTTATTTTATTGACCGAACATTGACCCGAACCGATTTTACAGACGAAATAAACGCCTTATTCGGTAGTCGGTATTATGACTTATCAAACGAATACAAGCAAATTCTCGAAGCCATCTACAAACACAATAAATACAGCGAGGTACAGGAGGTAAGTGCCAATCTGATAGGTAATTATCTTTACCTTAAAAAATTCAAAAGGGTGAACGACCAAAATTCATATAACAATTTCAAACGCAAAATAAGAAGTACTATCAATAAACTTGAAAAGGGAGGGTTTATTCGTCGTAAACAAGCAGGAAAACCCAATTATGAGCTAAATGAATTCAACGACCAAAAATTGTTCAACACTCCACCATTATCTTAAATAGATGGCAATCCTCTGTTTATACCTTTAAAAAGCATAAACAATAAACAATACTCCTCAAATTTGAAATTTATCAAACCATAATTATAACAAAATCAAACCAGTTTTACATGAACGAAGTATATATAGTTTCCATGGTGCGCACACCCATTGGCAGTTTTGGCGGTAGTTTGACTTCCCTAAGTGCAGTTGAATTAGGAACAATGGTGTTGCGCGAAGCCGTAACCCGTGCCGGTATAGAACCTACCTTGATTGACGAGGTTTTCATGGGTAATGTTTTAACCGCTAACAATGGACAAGCCCCCACAAGACAAGCAGTATTAGCAGCAGGTTTTCCCGTAACCATTCCTTGTACAACCATCAATAAAGTTTGTGCTTCGGGCATGAAAGCCATTATGCTGGCTGCACAATCTATTAGAGTAGGCGACAATGATGTTGTTGTAGCCGGAGGAATGGAAAGTATGAGTAACGCTCCTTTTTACCTCACCAAGTCCCGATGGGGAATGAAATACGGAAATGGTGAAGTGCTTGACGCTATCGTTCGCGATGGATTGCAAGACCCTTACAAAGGCTATATGATGGGCAATTGCGGTGAAATTTGCGCCCGCGAATACAAGTTTTCACGTGAAGACCAAGACGCTTACGCCATCGAGTCTTACAAACGCGCCATCGAGGCCCATGAAAAAGGTTATTTTGCCGATGAAATCATGCCGGTATCCTACACCGCAGGAAAAGGTAAAACCATTACCGTGAGCGATGATGACGAATACAAAAACATTGTTTGGGATAAAGTTGCTACACTCCGTCCCGCATTCGATAAAGACGGCACCATAACCGCGGTGAATGCCTCCAAAATCAACGATGGTGCAGCCGCAGTCGTCTTAATGAGCAAACACAAAATGGAATCCTTGGGTCTAAAACCGATTGCCAAAATTTTAAGTTCCGCCGATGCCGGTCAAAGTCCGGAATGGTTTACCACCACTCCGTCCTTAGCCATTCCAAAAGCAATTGCTAAAGCAGGTTTGAGTCTTGCTGATATAGATTTGTTTGAAATCAACGAAGCATTCTCGGTTGTAGCATTAGCCAATATGAAGGAGATGAATATCGCCCATAGCAAGCTCAATGTTTTAGGTGGTGCGGTTTCACTTGGTCATCCCATCGGCGCTTCAGGTGCTCGTATCACCTGCACACTCATTTCCGCCCTCAGACATAAAGGAGGTAAACTAGGAAGTGCCGGTATTTGTAACGGGGGAGGTGGTGCTTCGGCGTTGGTCTTAGAATTATGCTAACAAACGAATAGCCTTTTCAATTCGTGAGGTGATTGATGTCAATTTCAAATTGTGGAACCAGCACTTCACCTTTAAAAGCCGGAATCAACCGTAGTTGGTGTGCCAATGTAAAAAGTTTGTGTACCGCTTCCCTACCAACAGTTCCCAAATCTAAGGAATAGTGGTTAACATATAGTTCGATATGTTGCCGCATAACCGATTCATCCATTTCTTGAGCGTATTGTTTCACAAAAGGCATTGTGTCTTGCGGATGATTGAAAGCATATTGCACACTTTGTCGAAGCAACTTGTCAACAGTTTGTTTAATGGAAAGAGGTAAACCCCGTTGAATAGCAATCCCACCCAAGGGTATCGGTAAACCTGTTTTGCTTTCCCAATATTCACCCATATCCACGATTTTCACCAAACCTTTACTTTGATAGGTAAACCGGTTTTCGTGAATAATCAAACCTGCGCTTATTTCTTCGCCACTCAAAACTGCATTTTCTATTTCAGAAAAAAGCATCTGTTTCTTGTTCTGCGCTTTCGGATAAGCCAATCCAAGTAAAAAGTTTGCTGTGGTATATTTACCCGGAATAGCAATACAAGCGGCATTGACTTCTTCCTCATTCAATTGTTCTTTTGCAATCAAGAGTGGACCGCAATTATTCCCCAAAGCACTACCGGCATTCAACAATTCATAATAAGGCAATAAATGCCCTAAAGCATGATAACTGAGTTTAGTAATGTGCAGATCTTGTTGAAAAGCACGCCGATTGAGTTCTTCTACATCGGCTATGACAGCGGTAAATTGCAAGCCCTCGGTATCAATTTTACCATTGACAAGCGCGTCGAACAGAAAGGTATCGTTGGGGCAAGGAGAAAAACCAAGCGTGAGGGTGGTCATTTGTTGAAGTAAAGTTTTTGTAAAGTAGAAGTTTTACCCCTTACAATACTAACCCCCGAAACTATCAGAACTAAAGTTTCGGGGGTTGTATTAAGTGGTTATTGGTTTACTTCCAGATACCCTTGAAGGATAATATCGCCGGTGTTTGTTTTAAAGAGATAGAAGTAAGTTCCGTTGGGAACGAAATTACCAGTGTCTTTGAACGTGCCGTTCCAGAAAGTAGCTGCGCTGTAGTTTTTAGCTTCAAAAACAATATTACCCCAACGGTTAAAGATGACTAACTCGTTCAGGTTATAGCCATTGCAATCAATGTTTTCAATCACAAAGAAATCGTTTTTACCATCGCTATTTGGGGAAATGGCTTGATAAGCCTTTGGAATACAAGCCACAGGATTAACCACCGTTACCGTAACCGTTGCAGTATCGCATATTGTTTCACCATCACCATAGTTCGGATTGCAAATGACATAAGTAAACACATCAATGCCATAAAAACCGCTATTGGGCGAATAGGTAACGGTTTGGTCAATATTAATAGTTGCCGTACCGTTTGTTGGCAGTATAACGATATCCACCACTACCAAATCACCGGGAAGTGGGTTGGTATCGTTATTCAAAACATTGATTACAATATCATTACCCATTTGTGTAGTAACAGCATCATCAACGGCATTGGGATATTGAGGGGCTAAAATGACGTTGACAATCACCATAGCCGTATCACAACCCAAAGCAGGGTAACAGATAACATACTCGAAAGTATCTATTCCAGAGAAACCCGCAGCAGGAAGAAAGCTGAAAACACCTGTCGTACCTATCTGACTGACAAAACCGTTAACATTGACAGAGTTAATGATGGTGATGTTGAGGTCGGTCAAATCGGGATAGATATCATTACTCAATATCGGGATATTGACCGAAACATCGGCAAACGTAGTAATCCCAATATCGTCAAAGGCGGCTAAAGCGTTGTTGACAGTAACAACCACCGTTGCCGTATCGCAACCCAAAACAGGATGACAAAGTATATATTGGAAAGTATCGGTGCCGGAAAATCCTAGTTCGGGGATATAAGTGATGGTATGGTCTTCATTAACAATCACAGTGCCGGAGGTAGGGTCTTCTAAAATGGTAACGATAATAGTCCCGTCATCGGGATAGGTATCGTTTTCGAGCACGTCAATCACCAACGGCACATTATCTTCGGTACTTGTATTGGTATCAGTTGCAATCAGTCCGTCTGATACTTGGATGGTCAATGTAGTAACATCACAAGCCCCATATTGGTCACAAAGCTCAATCACAATCGTTTCTGTTCCAACAAAAAGAGGGTCGGGAGTGTATATAATGCAGTCGCCAACAATGTTAATCGTGCCGTTATCGGGTAAAGTTGTGGCATTTAACGTATAACTGTTCCCTTCAGGTTCGGTAACACTGAGGCACAATTCTATCGGCATACTTTGAGGAGTTGTAACCGTTTGTGAGGGGGCACTCGGTGCGTTGTTGAGAACAAAAGTGATGTCAATAGTGGTACAGATGGGCGGAATGCCGTCATCACACACTTGAACGGTAATGACAACAGTACCTGTGCCCGATTGTGGGGCGGTAAAACTAAGGCAGTTGTCTGTAATAGAACCCGAGCCGACATTTGGTGAAATGCCTGTAATGGTATAGGTCAAATTGTCGCCATTAGGGTCAATGGCCTCGATGCAAACAGATTCGTTCGTTCCAACTGTCAAATCTATTGGAAGTATAGTCGTAACAATTGGTGCAGAATTGTCAGAAGTAACCTGTATAGTAATAGTAACCGGATTGCAGTTTCCAAATACATCGCAAAGTTCTAAAACGACTATATCTGTACCAACAAATCCAAGTGCAGGATTATAGGAAATACAAGTTTCATTTATAATAATAGCCGTACCATTATTAGGTGGAGTAGTTATGCTAATATTGGTTTCGTCGTTTTCAGGGTCAGTAGGAGAAATACAAGCCTGAATGGGGGTGTTAATGTTAGTCGTTGTAGTAACATTTGGAGCAACAGGGGGCAGGTTCGCAAATACTGTCACAAAGACATTAGCAGTACTGCAATTACCAAACACATCGCAAACTAACACACTCACCAAATCTGTGCCACTGAAATTGAGATTTGGTATGTAAGTAAAACAGGTATTGCTCAAGGTTATTACCGTACCATCACTACCGTCACCAAATAACGTATTGAAATTATCGCCTTCAGGATCGGTTATTGGAACACAAATGGTGATGGGCGTATTAAATGCAGTCGTGGCAAAAACATTGTTGACCAAAGGAGCTTGGTTGGTTTGTTGTTGTACGTTGATGTTAATAGTTCCTACGGAGCAGTTACCATTTATGTCACACACTTGTACCGTAATTTGATCGCTCCCGACAAAGTCCGTATTGGGTGTATAAAGAATACAAGTATCGTTGTTGAGAGAAGCCGTTCCGTTTGTGGGGCTGCTTCCTAAGATAGTCAGAACATAGTCTTCGTCTTCGGGGTCGGTAATGGTTAAACACACATTTACCGGAACATTTTGTGGCGTGGTAACCGATACATTGTTAAATGAAGGGGCGGCATTGCTCACAAAATATACATTCACCACTGTACAAGCCCCTACTTCGTCACAAACATTCAATTGCACAATATCAAAAGTGGTAAACTGAGCGGTAGGAGTATAGGTAAAGCAATCGGGATTGTTAATGACTACTGAACCGTAAATACCATTGTAAAGAATTGAGGTAGTATAGTTATTACCATCCGGTTCTATGATGCTTAAACAGGCAGTAACTGGATTAGTATTGTTGGGAACAACGACTGTTAAATCGGGAACTATCGGTGCTTGATTGGTTTGCGGTAGCACATTAATAGAAATTGTAGCTGTATTACAAGCCCCAAGGTTATCGCAAACGATCACCTCTATCACATCCGTGCCTACAAAATCTTCGGGGGTATAAATAAAACAACCAAGAATGGGTTGAACAACAGTGCCATTTGCCGGAAAGTTTTGGATAGCTACTGTATATGGATTACCATTGGGTTCAACAATTCCTAAGCATATAAAAACAGGCGTATTGTAAGCAGTCGTTGAGGTAACGTTGTTAACTATAGGCGGGAGGTTGGGCGGCGGCAATACATTTAATGTTATCGTTACTTGGTCGCAACCCGAAATCCCGTCACAAACTGATACGATAATAACATTTACCCCACTAAAACCGGTGTTAGGTGTAAATGTGATACAATTTGCCAAAGCATCTACCAATAAAACACCGTTCACCGTTCCACTGACCAATTGTGTCGAGGTGGGGTCGCCGTCTTCATCAAATACGTCTAAACAAATTACTTGAGAAGTATTATATGGTATGTTGACCACTATATCAGGCGATACAGGAGGCACATTAGGTTTGGGTTGAACATTGAGCAACAATTGTATTAAGGTGCAGTCGCCACATGGGTCGCATACATTTACCACCACGGCATCTGAACCGGAGTAACCTAAATTGGGCGTATAGCTGACACATGTCCCATTGATTACGCTGATACTGCCATTTAACGGAATGCTGACAATGCTTAAAGTGGTGCCTTGTCCATCAGGTTCGGTTATATTTAGACAGATTGTTGTGGGGGTTTGATATTCTATACTGACGGTTTGGTTCGAAGCAATTGGAGGATTGTTGGGCATAACATTAACAACCACCGGCAAAACAGCACAATCGTCAAAG
This sequence comes from uncultured Bacteroidota bacterium, assembly GCA_937907475.1. GTDB lineage: Bacteria > Bacteroidota > Bacteroidia > Chitinophagales > UBA2359 > UBA2359. Next base: position 17,978 of record CALCIK010000111.1, read on the forward strand.
GGGAATAAAGAGTCGCAGACTGTAACATCAAAGAAATCGCTTCCGCTAAATCCATTGGTGGGGATATAAGTGAGAACATTACCAATGATGTTTACCGTTCCATTGACCGGAGTGCCTACTGTATAGGTTAATTGGTCATTCGGCTCGTCTAAATTTATCACCGGAGGCAAAGCTACCGTTACCGCATTATTGACACAAGTGTTGATACTGAGTGCTTGTTGCGACCAAACAGGAGGCGCATCGCAATTGGCAATAATGGTTGTAATTTGGCTGCAGCCCGTATTTCCGGCACATAACTGAATCGTTACCGTATCCATACCGGCTGTGGCAAATGCAGATAGGTAAGTAAAACAAAAAGTCCCGTTGAGGCTTACACTACTGCTTAATTGGGTTACGATATTAGGTATTAACGGTGCGCAACCGCTATAACTTGCCGAGTAGCAAATTTGTATGGGAACTAAGGGGTCAGCGCAATAAACTATTCCATTGGGAGTATTGAATACAGGGAGGGACGGAATATCTACCGCAACCAATACATCGTCAGTTGATTGGCATCCGGTAATGGAATTGGTAACAGTTACTGTATAAACAGTACTGTTTTCAGGCGAGGCGATAGGGTTGGGTATGTTGGTTTCACTCAAACCTTCTGAAGGCGACCATAAATAAGTATCTCCTCCTATGGCGTTTAACTGAGTGGTATTTCCTTCGCAAATCACAACATCTTCTCCTGCAAATGCAAACCCGGTGCTGTTCACATATACTGCCACATCATCCGTATTGGTGCAATCTGCTTCCTCAGAATCGGGATACACAACAGTAACCGTATAAACAGTCGTTTCCGAAGGAGTAGCGATTGGGTTTTGAATATTTGGATTGTTTAGTCCGGTGGTTGGTTGCCATGAATAGGAAAGCCCTCCGCCTGATGCAAAGAGTTGTGCCGAACCGCCTTCGCAAATCTGTATATCACTTCCGGTATTGGGTCGAGGAATCACTCTCACGTAAACCAATGATTGACCGGTACAACCCAACTCATCGGTATAAGTCAACGTATAAATTAGAGAAGTTGTCGTAAAGGTGGTAGGGTTTGCTATATCTGTTTCCGATAGGTTAATATTGGGCGACCACTGATAACCTACCAAATCTGCCGCCGGAAGATCGGGATTTAAGATGGCAGCATCACCGGAACAAATCGTTAAGGTATCGGTTGGAGTATTGTATATTACCTGTGGAACCAACACAACAGAGGCTACGTCTTGACAGCCGGTAAATGTTTGAGTAACGGTAACAGTAAATACGGTTGTATCTGTAATGCTCACAATTGGATTTGCAACCAAGTTACTGCCGATGATATTGCCCGAAGGTTGCCATTCGTAAGGCACTCCGATTGTACCGCCGCCTGTTCCACCCGTTGCACTAAGCGAAGTCGGGTCGTTCGTACAAACATAAACCGTATCCGGTTCAAGGATATTAGCGGTGGGCAATTGTAAGGTTTTAACCCTTACCGAGTCTATGGCCTGACAACCGGTAAGGTTATTGGTTACAATCACTTTGAAGTAGAAATTATCCAACACAAATCCTGTTACAAATGGATTGGCAATATTGGGGTCGCTGATAAAACTATTGGGTTCGGGCAACCATTGATAAGTATCCCCTCCGCTCGCTTGAAGTTGTACCGGTTCGTTCAAACATACATCAACCGATGCCCCTGCTTCTGCTTCCGGCAAAGGATATGGATAGACGGTAACCGTATCGGACAACACACAATTACCGTTTTTACCGGCCACTACAAAAGTCATCGTATCGGTGATGGCAACTGTCAGTGTATTGGTTAAACTTAAGATGTTGTTTGGACTGTTGATTTCATACCAATAGGTTTCGCAAGTATTTGTCGAAGCTGTCAGCGAAATGGTACTGTTCAAACAAGTGCTGACATCATCGGGCGCATCAACAATCAAAGGACTGACAACAATATTGTCAATATAATAATAGGCATATCCTGTTGAATATGGGCTGACCGATACCAAAGCATCGTTGTTGATGCCAAAATTTCCGATAGCGATATATTCGTAAGGCTGAGTAGCGATGAAGGTATTGGTAATGGCTACCCAATTTTCGGTATCATACAGATAATTCGCTTGAGGATTATAAACTTGCGGGGCTTCTTGCAGGTTTAATGCCTCGTTTAACGCAACCGTAGAAAAATACATTCCCAAATCGGTAACAGCAAATTGACTGCTATCGGCTAGACTGACATACATCGTTGCACAATAGAGTTGCCCAACTATTAACGGAGCATCTAATTGCGTATTAATGTACTGTTTTTTAATACTCGGTGTATTACTATCGGTGGTTATTCCGATATAACCGTTTCCGGTTAACGGCAATTGAGAACCATAAGCGTTTTGAGGAATACCTACTTCACTTTCACCGCCACAAGTATTGAACCAATCGGCTTGAAAACAATCGGAAACTTGGGTCGAAATTGAACCCAACACCGATAGTCCTGTGCCTATTTGTACTAAAAACTGCATGTTTGCCGGAACTGCAACACCTATAGGTAATGTGTATTCAAAGATTTCGGTTTGCCCGTCTGCAAAAGTCGAAGTAGCGTTATTGGGATCAAAATACAATATCGCATTAAAGGGCGCATTCACCGGTTGAGAAACAAAATACGTGGCCTGTGAGCCAACATAATTACTGCCGTCTGCCGGACTATCTACTCCCGTGCCGTCAGGCAATTGGAAAGAAACAAACACAAAAGGCTGAGGGCATAGATTTGTAACACTAAACGAAAGCGTATTTGAACCATTACCATTCGGGGTAATAGTTTGTAAAATCAGATTAACACAAGGGTGGGTGAATGTTGCACAAGAACCTGTCCCGGGTGTTTGCCAAAAGTCTAGGTTATCGGCTTGCCCCAATTGTGTTGGACAGGCACCCAATTCAAAACTGCCGTCTTGTAAAACATTGTCGTTGTCGCATAATTGGGTACAAACTTCAATCAATACCGGAACAAACGCAGTTTGTTGACAACCTCCCGGATTGGTAATCGTCAACTTGGCTAAATAGCTTCCGGGTTCTTGGTAAATATGAGCCACAAACGAGGACTGTGTACTATTGATAATGCCGTCATTCTCAAAATCCCAAGCATACAATGCTCCGGGAAGAACATTCAAGGAGTTATCTAAAAACACCGTTGCACCGCCTGCGCAATTAGCAAACACTTCAAATCCAACAGTAGGGGGCGAGATATAAATGACCGTGATAGTTTGGCTAACATTACATTGCCCGTATTGTGCCCAAACAATATACTGTTTGACAGATGGCGTACTCACATTCACCGTAAGCGATTGCTCGGTACTCAGCACAACACCGGGATTACTTAAATCGTACCATTCATAAGAGCAAAAACTGCCGTTGACCGTAAATGTGCTTGGACTGTTGATGCAGGAAACCGGAGAATAGGCAACCTCTAACTCAGGGACAGGACTAACCGAAATATCATCTATATAATAATAGGCAAAAAGCGCAATCGAAGGAGCCGGATTTGGCATATCTGCCCATTGTGTAGTGGCATCGTCATAGAAATTACCAATCGTAACAAAGGCTACCGGAGTGGTCGGCGTATAGGTTCCCGAAATAGTTACCCAACCCTGTGAGTCGTCTATTATATTTCCGGCATCATTACTAACATCGGGGGTTAAGAATAACGGGGCTTGTGTGTTTAAACCAATAGAATCCGTAGAAAAATAAGCACCCAACTGATCAATTGCTTTACCCGATAAAGTACTTAGATGCACATTGAAACTGACACAGTACGTCTGACCGGGTACGAGGGTTTCTGTAAGGCGGGTCGAAGCATATTCGCGGTAATTTGCACCATAGCTGAATAAACCAAGGTAGCCCTTTCCACTCAACGGGGCAGTAACTCCAAAACTGTTCACCGGTGCTCCGGCAACTCCGGTATTACATTGATGCAAAAAATCGGGCGAACTGGTCGTTGGACTAAACCAAGGAGAAGCATTACTCAAGTTACCCAAAGCACTAGGACACGCTGAATAATATTCTGCTTGTGGATTGGGAATTAAGTTGACAAAACTATTTGAGCTTTCACAAGGATTACATTCCTCCGTGATTTCAACCGATATAGTAGTCGCTATTTCGCAAATGCCGCCCAAAGCATAAATCGTCAAAGTAACAGGATAGGTGCCCACTTGTGGAAACGAATAGGCCGCACCACCCAATGTAAAAGCATCTGCAAGGCCATCATCGTCAAAATCCCATTCATAAAGCGAACCGGGTGCGATATTGGAAGACAAATCAATTAACACGGTGCTTGAACCGGCACAGGAACCAATATAGGTAAAATCGGCTACCGGTGGCGGAGAAAGAACGATAATCGTAACCGTTTCCTGTCGGGTACAAAGTCCGTTGATAGCCTTTACAAGATAAGTCGTAGTAGTATTAAGAAAACTGTTAAAAGTACTGCCGGTACCAAGTATGGTAAAGGGGTCGGTGGCATTTGCCCATGTATAAGTATCGCCGCCCGTGGCCGATAAACTAATATTACCGGGTTCACACAAAACCGGGCTGGGGCTGATTACCTCAAAAGGTGGAAGTTCGTAAATTTCAACATCGTCCAAATAGTAATAGGCGCGGCTGACCAATGGTCCCGTAACGCCGGGAATAGAAAGGTCTTGAGCGTTGGTATTCGCATTGCTGTTAAAATTCCCGATGGTAATCCATTGGTATGGTGCATCGGCCACAACAGTTCCGCTAATCGTTACCCAGTTTTCCGATTTATCTGCAATCACGCCATTACTATACTCAATTTGGGGGGTATAGCCCAAGTACAAGCCGCCGTTTGTAACCGATACTTGGGAAGTCGAAAAATATAACCCGATGTTCTCAACACCAATAAATGTAAAATCTGCCAAACTGACTTGGAACGACACGCAATAACTAAATCCCGGTATCATGGTTTGGTCTAACGCAATCGTTACATAATCCCGCGAATTATCAGGCGCATAAGCCAAGAAACCGGCATAACCAAAACCGGAATGAGGCAATTGTACCCCATAAAAGTTGGCAGGCACATCCACACCGCTTGCACCGTCAGCACAAGAGTTAAAATAATCGGGACTCCCATCTGTAGCCGAAAGCCAGTTTTCCGAATCATTGACATTATTAAGAGTAGAGGGGCAGGGGCTGAATGTTTCAAAATCGCCGTTTGGCACTAAACTTTGTGCTGATATTTGGTTGGCTATAAATAACAAAAAGGTTATGGCAAGCAAATTCAAATGCGTTAGGATTCGTATCATTTTCCTAATTTTACTTTAGGTGTTTAAATTTTATTGGCAACAAAGATAAGCGTATTAGCTCGATAAACTAACCGTTTGTATGTGTTTTTTGAAGGTTAGTTAGTATTTGTCTTTATTAGGTTGCAACCACCAAACATAAATTGCCAGCCATATTGCCCTCGATATCCTAAACCAATACGTCCATCCCAGTATCAGAATGGCGATATAGATAAAAAGCTCCGTAGGATTTAAGTATCCGGTAATTAAAATATCCATGCCCATCAAAAAAAACATCACCAACGCAGTCAGACCATAACTCACAAACATAGCACCGTAATAAAACTCAACTTCTATTACAAAGTCCTGCCCGCAATGAGGACATTTTTCGGGCATCTTGTCAATGTCTTTCAGGTTAAACAAGTTGGGATTTGTAAAGAGTTTCCCTTGATGGCAATTTGGACACCTGAGAAGGATGATTGCCCAAATGTTTTTTATGGCCTTTAACATGAGTTATGAGTTATGAGTTATGAGTGGCGATACTTCTAAAGTCTATAATCTAGCGTCTAAAGTCTATTGTCTTAAATCTAGTGTCTTAGGTATAATGTCTAAAATCTTTCTTCAATTAACCACTAACCACTGACCATTAACCATTGAGACCGCAAAGCTAAAGAATTACAACTAATTTTGTGCTATGAATAACCTGCTGCCAATGAATACCTTCCAAAAGTGCAACACGTCCGATGTCAATTAAATACACCACTATTCTTAAGGCTTGGTATCAACTGACGATAGACAAGCTCACCAAATCATCCGAAAACAGAGCGTATTTGCTCAAAGGGTCAATCGGTACATTCGCTTTACAAGGTGCTTCCATCTTGCTTGGGTTTGTTTCCACATGGATTTTTGCAAAACTATTGGGCGTAGAGCAATACGGCGTTTACACTTATCTCCTTTCGTGGCTTGCAGTGTTGGGCACTTTAGCGGCAATGGGTACGGAAACGTATATGGTTAAAACAACCGCCGCTTTACGAACCGCAAAACAGAACGGTTTGCTTAAAGGGGCCGGCATCTTTTCAATCTTGGTAGTCGTGGGGGTTTCAATGCTCATCATTCTGTTCACTTGGTTCGTCCTTCATCATTGGCACAAACTATGGTTTTACAATCCCAATTCTTTGATGGCGAATCTCCAAAACAGATATTTATTGGTCATCATTCTATGGTCATTACCATTTATCGCACTCGCCAGAGTATTGGAAGGAATGTTGCGAGGAGCAAAATTCGTGATCAGCAGCCAATTACCTGAAATGCTTGTAAAGCCCATTTTACTGCTGATTTTAATCGCGATAACCTACTTCCTAAACAGTCGAAGCCTTGATATTACCGGAACAATCATCCTTCAAATCATATCAGTAGTATTAGTAGCGATAGCCTATTTCGCATTGTTTCTAAAAAAATTTCCTGCCGATTTAATCCTTGCCAAACCACAATACGAGCCTGCCATCTGGACAAAAGGCATGTTTTCTTTTTTATCGGTCAGCATTTTATCCATCATCAATGTTCGGGCAGACCTGCTATTGTTAGGTTCATTGGCCAATGCCGCCGATGTGGGAATCTACAACATCGCTGCTCGTTTGGCCGATATTCCAAAAACCATCCTTATCGCCGCCAACTTGGTGATGGCACCTATGGTAGCCGAAATGTATGCCAAACAAGACATGCAACGCCTCCAAAAACTCCTCACCCTAAGCGTGCGCCTCATCACCATATCAGGCATCCCCATCGTTTTAGCCTATACTTTTTTCGGACACCCCATCCTATCAATTTGGGGGACAGCCTTCGAGCAAGGATATTTCGCACTTGTTTGTTTGGGAATGGCGCAACTCTTCAATTTGGCGATGGGTTCGGTAGGGATGGTGTTGATGATGAGTGGCCACGAACGATGGGTATCCTCTGGCTTGGCACTCGGAACAGGGGTCAATATCTTGCTCAATATCCTGCTCATCCCCGCCTATGGTCTGAACGGCGCAGCAATCGCCTCGTTTGCAACCACTGTGGTTTGGAACGTTTTCCTTGCAGGAGTTGTGCTCAACAAACTGAAAATAGACCCGACCATATTGGGTGTATTGAGTAAAGCGAGAAAATAGAGGGGGTGTTTGAAACGGCTGATAATGCACTACTGCCCAGTCATTGCGCAGCACTCCGCAGTCGTTATGGAGCACTCCGCAGTCGTTATGGAGCACTCCGCAGTCGTTACGGGGCACTCCGCAGTCATTACGGGGCACTCCGCAGTCGTTGCGGGGCACTCCGCAGTCGTTACGGGGTACTCCGCAGTCGTTGCGGGGCACTCCGCAGTCGTTGCGGGGCACTCCGCAGTCGTTGCGGGGCACTCCGCAGTCGTT
>CALCIK010000112.1 GCA_937907475.1 uncultured Bacteroidota bacterium
CTGTTACCGATGCTTGCGGAAATAGCATTAACGTTACCCAAAACCTAATTCGCACCGTTGATACCACTCCGCCGACAGCGAGCAATCCGGCAAATATTACCTTGTCCGGTTGTAACGGTACTTTCCCCGCTCCCAATATCACCGTTGTTGCCGATGAAGCCGACAACTGTTCGGGCACGATTACCGTTGCTCATGTCAGTGATGGAACTCCTTCCTTGGTCGGCTGTACGGAAACTACGGTTCGCACCTATTCGGTTACAGATGCTTGCGGGAATAGTATCAACGTTACCCAAAACCTAATTCGCACCGTTGATACCACTCCGCCATCCTTCACCTGCCCCAGTACTATTACCCAATCGTCAGATTCGGGCATTTGTGGTGCGGCTATCAACATCACCAATCCAACACCCACTGACAATTGCGGTACGCCCAACATCATTGGAATTAGAAATGATGCAATTGCTTTGAATGCGGTCTATCCGGTTGGTACGACTGTCATTACTTGGACGGCTACCGATGCCTGTGGTCTTACTTCAAGTTGTACACAATCGGTCATTGTTTCAGATAATGAATTGCCGGAATTAATGAATTGTCCGTCTAACATTGTGGTTTGTCAAACAAATGCTGAGGTAACGTTTACCAACCCCACTGCTACCGATAATTGTGCAGGCGTGGTGGTCAATCAATCTACCGGTTTACCAAGCGGGGCGACCTACCCGGTTGGCGTTACGACTAATACCTTTATTGCCCAAGATTTGGCAAACAATAACAGTGCGCCTTGTATTTTTACCGTTACAGTCGTGGCAAATCCCACCGGTGGAAGTATTACCGCTACCGAATTTTGCTCCGGTGCTTCGGTAGTCAGTACCGTTGCGGGCGTTTCCAATGCTACGCAATACTTTTGGAATTTACCGGCCCAACTTTCGGGCAGTTCAACCACTAACAGCATCACACTTTCCGGCACACAGGCGGGCACTTATACCATTACCGTTACCCCGCAAAACGTAGCAGGTACTACCTGCAACGGCTCACCGGTTACGGGCACGGTTACGGTTCATCCCATCCCCTCCGTATCGGTTACCAACAACGACCCGGCTATTTGCAACGGTGGCTCGACCAATATCGTGTTGAGCAGTTCCCCTGCCAACATGCCTGGAACTGATTTTAATTGGACAAGAGACAATACTGCTTTGGTATCGGGTACGAACTCGGCAAATGCTGTTTCTGGCCCAATAAGTGTGGCATTAACCCATGCACAAACCACCGCACAAGACGTTAATTTCACCATCACCCCCGTAGCCAATGGATGCACGGGCGATGCAGTCAATACTTTGGTAACCGTTCACCCCGATTTATGGGTCGTTACCCAACCCAACAACGTGTCGGTTTGTGCCGGCAACGGAGCGGTGTTTAATGTTGCGGTCAATGGCGGTGCCGGTAATATCAGTTACCAATGGCAATACTTTAATGGAGTGAGTTGGGTGGATGTGAGCGATGGAACCCCCGCCGGTTCGGTTTACACCAATGCCAATTCGGCAATGCTCTCCATCACCAATATCACCGCATCGGGCGTTCACCAATACCATTGCGTCATCTCCGCTTCGGGCATGGGGTGCGACGATGTTACGAGCAACACAGCAACCGTTACGGTCAGTGCCAATGCCACGCCAGCCTTCTTATCCCCTGCCCTGTCTGTCTGTACCAATTCGCAGACTGTCTATACACTCAACAGCACCTTCAACAGTTATGTGTGGAACATAACCGGCGGGACCATCCTTAGCGGTGGGGGCAATAACGACCACCAAGTTACTGTTCAATGGGGCGGGGCGGGAAGCGGCTCGGTCAGTGTGGCGGTTTCCGATGGAAATGATTGTACGGGCACAGTGAGCGAAAACATCACCATCAACAGTCGCCCCACCGTTACCTATTGCCAAGACCCCGACTATTGCCAAATCAACGCCGGATCTATCCTGCTGAACATTCAGGGCGGCGCGGCTCCTTACACCCTTAGTTGGACACCCAACCACGGGATGCCTTCATCGCCGGTCGTCATCAATAGTGCGGGCAATTTCACCATTTCGGGATTGCACGGCAACACCGATTACCTATTCGTCCTGACTGATAACAACGGCTGTTCGCCGTAATACTTATTTTTCACAAAAAATGCTTTTGATTACATCTTTTTTATGCTCCCGATACTAAAATCAATACAAGTTTAATCCCCTTTCAAGACGATTAACACTGAATATTTAACACCCATGAACAATTATATTTCCATCATACTGTTTGTTTTGTTCTCCGTCCATGCCGGGGCGCAATGCACCACCCCTATTCCCTTTCAACACAACGACCAAGAGATTGTCATCATCGGCTCATCTTCCGGGTACCCCTTGTCGGTTCAGCTGGTTGCGTCCAATTTCAACGGGTACAACCTTTCATGTGCCAATTCCGATGACGGTTCGATAACTGCCCTCCCGCAAGGCGGCAGTCCTCCCTATACCTATCATTGGAGCAACGGCATAAGCAGCACGGCGGCCGTTACCATTTCCAACCTTTCCATCGGCAACTATAACGTAACCGTGTCGGATGTCAATAACTGCAACGTTACCATCGCTCCCATCACCCTAACCCAACCTGCCGCCTTGACTTGCAATGTCTCCATTACTTCAAATGCCTGTAACCTTAGTAATGATGGTAGCATCTTTGTTTCGGCTGCCGGCGGCGTGGGTGCATTTACCTATACCCTCATCGGGCCAAGCCAAACCCTCGTTAGCAGCAATCCTTCTTTTACCGGGCTTGAGCAAGGCTCTTATACCATCATCACCTCCGACATTAACAATTGCACTTGTACCCAAGTATTGATTTTGCAAGACGACAACCCGCCAACGGCTGTTTGCCAATCTGTCATCGTCAACTTAGCGGCAGGCGGCACTGCCAACGTATTGCCCCAAACCATCGGCGGCAACAGTTTTGACGACTGCGCTATTCAATCTATGACCCTTAGCCAAACCGACTTTACCTGTAATGACATCGGAACGGTATCGGTAACGCTCACCGTCTTTGATTCGAGTAATAACACCGCCACTTGCCAAACCAACTTAATCGTACAAGACAATACTCCACCCACTGCAATTTGCCAAAACATAACCCTCTCCGTAGATGCGGGCGGGCAAGTCATCGTCAATCCCAACCAAATCAACAACAACAGTACCGATAACTGTGGCATTGCCAACCTAAGCGTTACACCCAATCTTTTCTATTGTACCAATATCGGCAGCAATGCCGTAACGCTCAATGTGGTGGATTTGTCGGGAAATACAAGTTCTTGCTCGGCAAATGTTACCATCCAAGACCTCACCGCACCAAGTGCCGTTTGCAAAAATGCCACCATCCAACTCAATGCAGCAGGAACGGCTACTATCACCACCTCGACTGTCAACAATGCTTCGTCCGATGCTTGCCAAATTGCCAATCTCGCCATCAGTCAATCTGTTTTTAGCTGCGCAAACATTGGTACCAACCCCAACACGGTCGTTCTGACCGTATCCGATATGAGTGGAAATACCTCGACTTGCAGCAGTCAAATTACCGTGCAAGACATCACCCCGCCCACAGCAATATGTCAAGCCGTTACGGTTCAATTAAATGCAGGCGGAACGGCGAGCATTACCCCCGCACAGGTCAATAACAACAGCACTGATGCTTGTGGGGTCAATGCTGTTACCATCAGCAAAAGCGATTTCAATTGTTCCAATATCGGGTTGAATACCATTGTCATGACGATTACCGATGTCAATGGTAATTCGAGCAACTGCAATGCTCAAATCACCGTACAAGACCCGATTGCTCCAACATCTGTTTGTCAAAACGCCACGGTTTTCTTAAATTCTTTGGGAAATGCGAGTGTAACGGCTGCCCAAATCAACAACAACAGCACCGACAATTGTTTGGTAGCCAATACCTTCGTTGCACCAAGCCTTTTCAACTGTACAAACATCGGGGCTAACCTCGTTACCTTGACCGTAACCGATGCAGCAGGACATACCGCCACTTGTCAATCAACGGTCAATGTGACAGATAATTTATTGCCAACGGCAATTTGTAAAAATGCGACTGTACAACTCAATGCCTCCGGCCAGGCAAGCATCGCCCCCAATCTTATTAACAACAATTCGAGCGACAATTGCAGCACGCCCGTTTTATTGGTCAATCCCACCACGCTTACCTGTCTCAATTTGGGGGTAAATACGGTCGTGCTCATGGCAACCGATAACCTTGGCAATACAAGTACCTGCAACGCCAACGTAACGGTTCAAGACCCCGTTTCGCCGGTCGCCGTTTGTCAAAATATCTCTATTTCGTTAAATGCAGGAGCGGCAACCATCAATGCCGCCCAAATCAACAACGGCAGCACCGATAACTGTGCCGTTGTTTCGATGAGCGTTTTCCCCACAAGCTTTACCTGTTCCAATGCAGGGACAAACACCGTAACACTGACCGTAGCCGATGCCGCCGGACATACAAGCACCTGCAACGCCTCGGTGCTCGTTACCCCCGTTTCGGCGGCTACCGCCAATAATAACAGCCCCGTTTGTGCAGGTCAATCCATCGAGTTATACGCATCGGGCGGAAACGCCTACCAATGGAGCGGCCCCAATGGCTTTACCTCTGCTTTGCAAAATCCTGTTCGCACCAATGCCACCACGCCTATGTCGGGCATCTATGTCGTAACTGTTACCAATGCCGAAGGTTGCAACGCCGTCATCAGTACCACCGTTACGGTCAACAATGCTTCGACTGCAAGCATTACGGGCACAGCGGCCGTTTGTGCCGGTCAAACCATTACCCTTCATACGGGAGCAGGGACAAGTTATGTATGGAATGGCCCCAATGGATATTCCAATACCACCCAACAAATCAACATTACCAATGCCACAGCGGCCAATGCCGGACAATATACCGTTACCGTTACCAACACAGCGGGTTGCAACGCCACGGCGGTATTTAGTGTGGTGGTCAGTGCTTCGCCAACCCCATCCGTAAGCGGAACGACCAATATCTGTGTCGGCGGAAACATCAACCTCACCGCAAGCGGCGGAACAAATTACCTGTGGAACGGCCCCAATAGTTATGCCGCTACCGGCGCATCGGTCAATATCAACAGTGCAACGGTCAATGCTTCAGGCACCTATCTGGTAACCGTAACCAATGCCGCAGGTTGCACCGCTACGGCATCGCATACTGTCAACGTAAGCAGTTCCGCTACGGCATCGGCAAGCAGCAACAGCCCCGCATGTATCGGCGGCACCTTGCAATTGACCGCCTCTAGCGGCACAACCTTCCAATGGAGCGGGCCAAACTTGTTTACCTCCAACCAACAAAATCCTATCCGCACCAATGTTACCACCTCTATGGCCGGTACTTATTACGTAACCATTACCAATGCCGGCGGCTGCACCGCAACCGCAAGCACCTTAGTAACAACCACCCCCAAACCCACTGCAAACATCACCGGAACGCTCACAGTTTGCGCCACCAAACCTCTAAGCCTGACCGCCACCGGCGGAACCTCTTATGCTTGGAACGGCCCGAATGCCTTTACGGCAACAGGCGCATTGTGCTATATCGCAAGCACTACCTCGCTCAATGCAGGGGTCTATACCGTTACGGTAACCAATGCCGCAGGCTGCACAGCATCGGCTTCCAAAACCGTAGTCATCAACCCCATGCCAACGGCAACGGCTTCAAGCAATTCGACCGTTTGTACGGGTAGTAATATCAACTTGACCGCAAGCGGCGGCACCAACTACACATGGAGCGGCCCTGGAGGATTTACCTCAACGGCACAAAACCCCGTCAGAGCAAGTGCCACCTTGGCCATGGCCGGAACCTACACCGTTACGGTTACGGGCACAGGTGGTTGTACCGCCACCGCTTCCACAGCAGTAACGGTTCAAGTCTGCGGTTCCCCGCTCGTAGTAACTTCTGTTACCATCACCAAAAATAGCAGTATGACATTGGTCGGCAACGGCTCGATTACCATCAACGTGTCTGGGGGAATCCCCTGCACAGGCGGCGCATTCTACAATTACAGTTGGTCGCCCGCCATTTCGACCGCTACCCTCACTTCCTCCAACGGAACCCATTCCTATTCGGGTTTACCTGCCGGATATTATACTGTGACCATTACTGATTGCGGTGGAAATACCCTAGTCCAAAACTATAACGTAACCAACTCCATCAGAGGATTTAAAACCGAAGAACCCGACCTGATTCAACTGACCGCAGCCCCCAACCCAACCGACAATTTTACGACCCTGTCATTTAATACGGTCAAGGCTGAAAAAATGAGGTTAACCATCTTCTCAACCGAAGGCAAAGAAGTAACCATCTTGTTTGACGATATTGTAACGGAGCAATCCGAATACAATATCACCTTCAGCACTCAAGACCTGCCCGCCGCCACCTATATCGCCCAACTGCGCACCGAAAGTGGCATCACCAAGCAAATACGGGTGATGGTGATACGGTAGTTTTAGTGGTTAACGGTTAGTGGTTAATATTTAATTTCTTCACTAACCATTTATCAGGGGTAAATTTCAATAATTGAATTCCTTGACCCGATGGTTGAAATCTAATATTGTAATTAAAAACCCCATCCCTGTTCAGGTATCTGACAAGGTCAAATTGAAAGCAATTTGGTATTTTGGGGGAAATGGTTAATATTTGTGGTAAAATCTGCCCTACCTGCTATGTCCGAACCAATAACTTCCTCCCCATTAACCCTCTCCAAAGCCGATTGGCGATTGATTGCCCTCATCGTTGCCCTTTTATGTTTTGCTTTGGTGAGTCATCTCCACATCCTCCCCCTACGCGCCGAAGAGCCGCGCCGCGCCCTAGTCGCCTTGGAAATGGAACTTTCGGGCAACTATATTTCACCCACCATCAACGGTGTTTTTTATTACAACAAGCCGCCGGTTTACAATTGGCTGCTCATCTTGTTCTACAAAATAACGGGTTCTTACAACGAATGGGTGGTTCGTTTACCCGGCGTGTTTTCTCTGCTTTTGCTTGGTTTACTCCATTTTTTCATCGCGCGAAAACATATTGATGAGCATACCGCCCTACTATCGGCTTTGTTTTTTGTAACAAGTGCCGATATACTATTCTATTTCTCGTTGATTGGTGAAATTGATTTGTTTTACACCCTCTTGGTCTATATGCAAATCATCGGCATCTTCCATTTTTACCGCAGCGGTCAATACGGGCGCATGTTCGTCTTTTCTTATTTCATGGCTGCCTTGGGGCTACTCACCAAGGGTTTACCATCCTTGTTGTTTCAAGCATTTACCGGCCTCGCCCTCCTATTGTCCGAAAAGCGTTGGCGATTACTGTTCAGCCCTTGGCATCTCTTGGGAATTGCCGTTTTCTTGCTCGTAACGGGCGGTTATTTTTACCAATACAGCCAATACAACGACGTGGGATTGCTATTGGCCAAACTTCTAAGCGAGTCGACCGAAAGGACAGTGATGGAAAAAGGCCTGTTTGAGCAATTCCAACACTTGGTTTTGTTTCCGTTAATGCTCTTAAAAATACTTTCGCCCTATATCCTGTTGCTCCCGTTGCTATTCCACAAACGGATGTGGGAAGCGGTTAAATCCCAACCACTTCTACGGTTTTCAGTCGTGTTTATCGTTTCCAATATCTGGGTCTATTGGCTTTCGCCGGGCACCAAAGACCGCTATTTGTATATGTTTTTACCATTCTGTTGCACCCTACTTGCCTACGCATGGGTGCATTTCCATTCTGCCATGCCGGTTTTCAGAAAGGGGGTGGTAAACATTATCGGCCTTATTCTCGGAATATTGACGATGGCATCTCTGGCTTCGGGCTTCGTTCCTCAAACCCAATCTGTCCCCAATATTCATCTCTATGCGGTCATATTTGCCCTAATGTTCGCCTGCCTTTTTTACATTTGGGTAAAAAAGCGATATGCACCAATGCTGTTATTGGTGCTGGCCATTGTATTACTTCGGATGGAATTTAATTCTGTCATCATCCCCATTCAATTGCCCGATTTTAGAGAGAATGCAGTGATGCCCGATTTGGAAAAAATCCTCGAAATCACCCAAAAACAACCCATCTTTCTGGCCGGTAATGAGCAAACCTTGCACGTCGAAACATTTGGAATAGGCGGAAAGCCCTTAGTATCGGCCAACTTGATGCAGCCACCTACCATGTTGTTTAGAATTTCCTATTATTTGGCCAAAGAAACCGGCCACATAATGGCATTCCACACCGAGTTGGAAAAAGGTAAATATTATTTGGCCGATAAGACGTTTACCGAAAACAAACCCGTAAGGCTGTTACACGAGTTTTACGAACCCCGCAATAAAATAAATTACGCCCTTTTCCAATTAGAATAAGGGCGTAAGAAGTTGGGGTTGAAAATAAAATGTCTGTTAGGAAAGGTGTTTCCCGAAGTGCCGGATTGAAGGAAATGGGTAACCCTTTAATCGTCATCGTTCTTATATTTTTTCTTAAAATCGCCGCGCTTTAAAGCTTTGAAAAACTCTGCCCATGCAAACACATCAAAGATTCGCATGTGCTGCGTTTGTCCGGCGGAGTAAAGGCTTTGCGAATAACGGCGCATTTGGTAATCGAAGTTTTCAGCCCCATCCATCTTCATGGTATAGGCTAACTGTTGTATGCGATCTTCATCCAAGTTTTTCTTGGCTCTGGTAATGTCATCATCGGGAATATCGAGCGCAAGGAAAGCCTGTTTGAACTCGTAGGGAGTTGGCCATGGGTAAATCACCGCAGTAGGCAACAGAATGGTATCGTTTCTCATAAACTGAATGACTGAATAGGTATTTTCAATCAAATCGGCGGGAACCACCAATTTAGCCTTATCATAACCCACCGCAGAGAACAATACGGTATCTCCTTTATGTACCACAAAAGAAAAGAAGCCCTGCAAATTGGAAATCGTCCCACGCCGAATGGTCTTATCCCAAATGCTGGTATAAGGAATGGGGTATAAACTATCAGCCGCCATAACAATGCCCGACAACTGAACCAAACGGTCATTTCCATACTGGGCAAACATTTGCCGACTATTTGCGCCCCAAAGGGTTAGGATAAAAACTAGAGGGAGGAAGTATTTTACCATCATCGTCTGTCTTATGATTTATCGAATAACGTATAATGGTGGAATTTAGTTGTATTTCAAGTCAGATGGTTTGACTATGAATGTTTAATCGGCGATAAAAATAGCAATAAAAATAAAAAAACCCCGCTAAAATTGATTCAGCGGGGTTGATTATGAACTATATCCTAAAACTCTTTATCTATTGGATGAATTGGTAAATGTTTTGTACTTCTTCTTCTACAAATTTACCGATTTGGGTTTTGTTCTTGTCGTAAAGATAAACGGTCGGGGTTTCGACTGCATCGGGAAAGTAGGTAAATATCTTCATGTTAGGGTCTTGAAGAAAGGTAAACCGTTTGATCCCGTCAAAGTATGTTTTCTGAAATTTGGCTATTGCCTCGCTTTCTCCGAAGGAAATCCAAATCATCGTAACGTTTTTAAGTTTACCGATGTTCTCTTTGATTTTTGCGGCTTGTTCGTTGCAATGATCACAGTCGGGGTCGAAATAAGCTACCATGAGATAATTGTCATACTTCACTTGATTGGAAGTAAAAACGTCTCCGTTGAGGGTAAAGAACGAAAAGTCGGGTAGTTTTTTGACCGCTTTAGGTTGTGCTTGCACCTGAAAAGACAGGAATAAAGCAAGCAATAAAATTAGGGGGGTGTGAAGTTTTAACATGAGATTGGTTTTTTTAGCTTGCCCATAGACAAGCGTTTAGGTTTATGGTTTAAAGGAGAAAGAAAAAATGTTGAAAAAAATCTAAAAAACATTGTCCTTTCAATGCTGAGATTACATCCGAATCAGTCGCGAAATGTTAAATCCAAGTCTAAACTCCCCATCCAACCAATTTCTGGTCGTATTGGGAATGTATTGATTTTCGATAATGCCGGGAGAATTTGAGAAGTTGATATGGAAAACGTGTCCGGCAGTTTTAATTTCCAACCCGATGCCTAGAGGGGGGTAATACTTGATGTCGTTAGCCCCTGCATCTTGGTTGACCTGCATTCGGTATTGGGAAAAATATTGGTAGTAATCAATAATGATAGCATACTTTTGGTTGATGGCAATGCGCGAACCCACTCCTACCGAAAACAGTAAGTTTTCATCTCCGAATTTTACAAAGTTGCGATACAACAAATTGGGCATGACTTGTAGCGAAAAATGATCGCCAAACTTGCGGGCAATCAACAGTTGAACATCATAACTCAACCGGTGGGCGAATTTTTTAAATGCCGCTTCACTTTCCAAATTAACCGTTTCCGCTTTCATAGTCGAAAAAGCAGTATTGGCAAAGAGTGTGGCCGAAACGGGGATATGATTATCGGAAGTTTGTTGCAAAAAACGATATTTTACCAACCCATCAATCAAGTTGCGAGGGCCAAGTGCTCCTTTGCTGCGGCCGATGCCTACGGTAATGTCATCGGTAATGCCATATTCAAAGGCCAATCTTATATCGGTTACGTTATCTAAACCAAAGAAGTTTTTGACTCCCCCGCGTTCTCCGGCAACGTCGTTAAATCGATGAGTAATACGAATATCTAGGGCTTTTTTGGGGACTGTCTCTACGGTTTGCGCATTGATAAGGCGGGTAGAATAAAAAGTGTTTTTAACCTTTTCAGATGTTTCTTGAGCGGTTACGTTTGCGGTAAAAACCCCAAGAACAAAACATAGAATACAGATTGAGGAAAAGTATTTGGTCATAGTATGGTTGATTTGTAAATGCGAAGGTAATCAATAGTTTAAAACAAAAAACCCTCGCAGCATATTGTAACGAGGGTTTTTGTTTGTTCAATTAAATTGATAAAAGGGGAAAATAAATCTGACCCAAAAAAATCGTTTGCCTCACCAAATTTAAGGTTAGCCTTGTGGCAACTATTATTGCACCCAAACTTTTTGAGTTTGCGCTGCGCCGTCTGCTGTTTTCAAGGTTATCAGGTACATGCCTTCGGGGTAAAGTTCTTTGTTGATGGTCAATTGTTGTTGGTGATGCCCTGCGTTTTGTTCCGCATCAAATAACATTTCCACCAACTGCCCTTTGAGGTCGTACATAGCAATCGTAACTTTCAACGTAGTAGGCAAAATGTATTGAACCGCAACGGCACTATCGGTAATCGGGTTGGGGAATGCGGTAAAATGTTTGTTCGGTTGTTCAGCATCTTCAATGCCTACAGTTAGCCCGTTAATCGTCAGCGATTTGGTATAAACAAGGTCTCCCGATTCAGAACCGTTACCATTGGCAGAGTTTCCTGCGGCATAAAAAGTAATATTACCTACATTAGTCGAAGGAGCTGTCCATTGGAAAGTATAATTGCCGGCATTGGGATTAGGAATGTTTTTATGGAAAATATACTGCCTTGAAGATTGGGAAGCAGTTCCGGTAAAGTTTGGTGTATTACCGATAAAAGTACCAACGCTTTGGTTTGAACTGTTCAAAGCCACCATTTCAAAACCAAAACGGCTGCCCGTTCCTCCGCCATTGTTAACTGTAAGTCCAATGATGTAAGTAGAATCCGGAAAATAGAAAAGACCGCTTCCTGCGCCGGCAAAAAAGATATTTACCGAACCTGGTCCGGTATTAGGTGCGCCGCCATGACAGCCCACACCTGCACAGGTTAGTTCTCCCGGTGCACCAGTGCGCCCTAATGGGGGTTGCGCGCTGTTGGTATGGACATATTGGTTGTTCCAAGAGGCCATTCCAAGAAAGAAAATGATAGTTAAGAGTAGAATTTTTTTAGTCATAACGAGTAAGTGGTTTATGTTTTATAGATTAATGTATAGCAAACATACAGAGAAAGTAATACTTTAAGAGCAGAAAACTAGCTATTCGCGTTCTTGAGTCGGCAAATAGACAAAAACGGGCGTAAAATAGGAATTGTTCCCGACAATATGAGCAATATAAAATAGGAAATCAAACGCTACTTCACCTCTAACGCCTCCAAAATCTGTTGCGCATGATCTTTGGTTTTTACTTTCGTAATGATTTTTTGAATCTGTCCGTTTTCGTCAATGATAAAGGTGGTTCGGTGTATTCCTGTGATGATTTTTCCAAAAAACAACTTTTCTCCATAAACCTCGTAAGCCATCGCAATCGTTCGGTCTTCGTCAGCAATCAGCGTATAAGGAAGTTGATATTTAGTAACAAATTTGCTGTGTGATTTAACGTTATCGGGACTAACCCCAACGACTGTCAACCCCTTTTTCACCAATGTCCGATAGTTATCGCGTAGGTTACAAGCTTCTGCAGTACAACTTGTCGTGTCGTCTTTTGGGTAAAAAAACAATACCACTTTTTTACCTTTCCATTTGGTTAAAGCAACCTTTTTACCATGTTGGTCAATGCCGGAAAATAATGGGGCGGGTGTGTTTTCGAGTAAGGTGGTCATCTTTCTGAGGTCTATTCAATGAAATGTTTTTTGTAAACATCATATTTGTGTTATTGTTTTCCCAATTGTGTAGATTTAAAACACCAAACAAGCGCAATACGCTAAAAATGGTTAATCTTAGGGTAAAACTTTAAATATCACCCATCTTACTCTAACTTTGCAGGCAAAATAACCCTATTGCGCATGAGGTATTCGATTATTGTTGTTTTATCAGTTTTTCTGTTTCTTCTTAGCTACTTAGTACAAGCGCAACCCCCTACGGTTAAATTTACTCCCAACACAAACCAAATGATGATTGGCGACGCGCTCATCATTTCCATAGAGGCTAGCTGTGAACGTACTATTGAGTTCAAATGGCCGACATTGTCAGATAGTTTAGGTAAAATGGAAATCACCGCAGTTAGTTTCCCCGATACAACTAAAGCCGAAAACGGGCGGTTAATCATCACCCAAACACTAACCCTCACAGCCTTTGAAGCGGGAGATTACGTTATTCCTACTCAGGTATTCAGTTACAGAGATTCTAAAACAGGGCAAGGCGGGGTTTTGCGTACCAATATGTTGAATATAGCTGTTCGGGAACCCGAAATAGACCCGGAAGGCGACATTAAAGATATAGCACCCATCATCGAACTTCCGCTTACTTTTTGGGAGCGATTCTATCCTTACCTCCTTGGGATAGTTCTTTTAGCTGCGTTGTCATTCCTATTTTATTGGCTCAGAAAAAGGCAAAAGCAGAAACCACTCACTATAAAGTACGAACCGCCCCCACTCCCACCCCATTTGATTGCTTTCAATCGTTTGCAACAATTAGAAAAAGCAAAGTATTGGCAACAAGGGAAGGAAAAACAATATTACAGCGAGTTAACCGATGTGTTACGACAGTATATCGAAAACCGTTACAACATCCAAGCATTGGAACTGACGACAGACGAAACGATTGCCGCCTTTAAAAAGATAGCCATAGACGGTTCTGCTTTAGACAAACTCAATCAGTTGATGAAGTTGGCGGATTTGGTAAAGTTTGCAAAAGCCCAACCTACCGTTGAACAACATTTGCAAGCCTTTACCGATGCCGAAGTCTTTGTACAACAAACCAAACAGCGGGAAGAAATCATCGAAACGCCGGTACAAACCATCTAAACTCTTTGTTTTGTTGATACTTCGCTTGTTGTCGGCCGTATTGTTTACATCCCTTTTCACGGTCAATACGCTTTTCGCCGCATCTTTTGAAATGAACCAGCGATGTCAAGAAGCATATCGTTTGCTCATGAGTTTGCAATTGAAGGAAGGGGGTAAATTGATTGCCTCCGAAAAACTTCAAAATCCGAACAACAAAATCCCCCTTTTGCTCGAAAACTATGCCGATGTTTTGACCGTCTTCATCCACGAAGAACCGGACGAGTTTACCAAATTGGAAGCCAACAAAAACAGACGGTTAAACATTCTGGCAAGTTCAGATAAAAACTCTCCTTATTATCTCTATACACAAGCCGAAATTAACCTGCAATGGGCTTTGGTTAGGTTAAAATTCGAGCAATACTTCAAAGCCTTTGTTGAAGTTCAAAAAGCGTACAAACTCCTAACTGAAAACCGAAGGCTTTATCCCGATTTTTACCCCAACCTCAAATCAATCGGAGCAATACATGCCATCATCGGAACCATTCCCGACCAATATAAATGGGGGATTAAGCTGATTGGGTTACAGGGAAATTTAACCCAAGGCATGAATGAATTAGAGAAGTTTTTACAAGCAGGTTTGCAAGGGGAACAATTGTTTAGAGAAGAAGGGGTTCTATTACATGCTTTTTTCCTACTCCATTTAGCTGCAAAACCCGATAAGGCTTGGAAAATCGCTTCTGCCTTGCCTATCAAAAACAACTTATTCAATTGTTTTGTAGCCGCCAATATCGCTCTGAAAACAGGTCGAAACGAAGAAGCCATCAATATTTTGCAACAACGTCCTATTGGTCCATCTTTTACCAACTTTTACTTCCTCGATTATTTGCTTGGCGTTTGTAAACTCAACCGGTTGGATACGGATGCCGAAACCTACCTTTTTAACTTTACCTCTAATTTCAAAGGGGGGAACTATTTAAAGGATGCTTACCAAAAAATTGCATGGTCTTATCTGTTAAAAAATCAACCGGACAAATACTATCAGTACCTTTTGTATGCAAAGGAGCGAGGTAAAACTTTTATTGATACCGATAAACAAGCCCTAAAGGCGGCGCAATCGAAAGAAAAACCCGATAAAGAATTGTTGAAAGCCCGCTTGTTGTTTGATGGCGGTTATTACGCAAAAGCCTTGCATATTTTAGAACAAATTCAACAGCAGCAACTGCCAACACTACCATTACAATTGGAATATACCTACCGCAAAGCAAGGGTTTACGATGGTCTGAAACAAACCAATAATGCCATCGCTTTTTACCAACAAACTATCTTACAAAGCAAAGACACGCCCTATTATTTTGCTCCAAAATCTTGTTTAGAATTAGGAAGAATCTACGAACAGCTAGGTAACAACCAAAACGCAGCATTGTATTATCGCAAGGCAATGGAAAATAAAAACCACGAATACCGGAACAGCATTGAACAACAAGCAAAGGCAGGGTTAAACCGGTTGAAGAAATAAGGACTATTTTACGAGCCACAAGACTTCGCAGCAAAAATAAAGACTGCTATCCAAGCCAGCCCCTTCAGTAAAAAAAACATGAAACCGGCAAAACCAGCTCGTTTTAGCCAAAGCATCATTTTCGAATTATCGGGAGTTTCGTTCATTATGTTGATTATTATTTCACCGATTGTGATAAGAAGCACCATCGGAAAATTACTTTTTATACTTTTGAAAGGATAACTCAAAAACAACTTCTATGGTTCGGTATGAATAATCAAAGTCCTATCTCATTTAAAATTCCGGTTAAGACACCTAAAATGTCAATGTTAGCATCTATCTTAGCAAAACTATTAAATTAGCCTTCTAATACGCTGTTCTCCTAAAGATTTTACTTATTCTTTAAATCCTTTGCCCCGAAATTTCCAAACTACTACTCTATACTAACCAACAAGCAAGTGACCGAAGCCCAATTAATCATAGAATGTACCGCAGGGAATAGAAATGCGCAGCGTTTACTATACGAACGATATGCCGCCAATATGTTTGGCGTATGTCGCAGGTATATTAAGAATGACGCTGATGCTGAGGAAGTATTGGTGAGCGGATTTTACAGGGTTTTTCTCTACTTGACCGAGTTCAAAGGCAATGGTAGTTTTGAAGGATGGATTAGACGAATTATAGTAAATGAAGCACTCACTTTAATCAGGAAACAAAACACTCAAAAAAATTTTACTTGGGACGAATTAGATACTTCTTATCAAGGTATTGCATCCGAAAAAACCGATTCAAAAATAATAGAAGGCGATGTTTTGCAATTGCTGAACCATCTGCCAAGCGGATATCGAACCATTTTTAACCTCTATGCGATTGAAGGTTACAGTCATGAAGAAATTGCGGAAATGCTCCAAATAAGTATCAATACTTCAAAATCACAACTTTTAAAAGCAAGACGAATGTTGCAAAAATTAATCAGTAAAACCGTGTAAAAGTAGTCGGACGTAACCTCCACTGCCGTTTTACACAAAGGCAGAAGGCACAAATGACTAAACTATGCAAAACAAACAACCAATACACACAATCGCCCTAGCAATAGAATACAAAAATGCTCACCGGCGCATCTTATTTTACATCGTAGCAGTTAGCAAAGAGCCAATTGTTAAAACGTTTAAAACAATGAAATTAGAAGATATAGACCAAATATTTAAAGACAACGAGCGACAGTTTGACAAACTGCCACCCGAACAGGTTTGGCATAAATTAGAACAAAGACTCGCACAAGGTCAACCCCCTGTTGCTAAAACACAAAGCCTTTTTTCAAAAAGAAGCACATGGCTTTATGCAGCAGCGGCAGCTATCATCATTCTATTTCTCACCCCATTTACCATCAAACTAATCAACAAAGACGCATCAAAGTCAAACGAGCCAATAGCATTACTAAATAACCAAGCCACCGAAGCCCCTGCCGTTTCGAGTACGATTGATGATTCAGTTATGTTCTCCGCTAAAGAAACAATCACCTCAGAAATGGCTGAAAAAGAAGAAGAACCGGTAAAGCTAAAATCAGAATCTAAACCAACAGGAACATTTTCAGCCCCCAATAAAGACCTGAATTCACTTGCCAATGCAAATGACAATAGAAATTCCGCAACAAAAACACCTGAACCTTCCGGTGCTGTGGTGATTAACAACGAAAGGTCTATGCGCAAAGAGGCGACAGCCGTTGAAGCAATAAGCAGTGCTCCTGCCGATGCTTCTGCTTATATTATTCAAGACGATGAGGATGTCATGTTTTCAAGGTATTACCTTGCTTTCCAAGATTATGAATCTCAAAGGGAAATAAATATGCCGCCTTCATACAATGATGCTGCGGCTTCAAAAGCGGCACCTGCCGGAAGAGCTTATGATACGGAGCAATCTCTTAGTAAAGAGGAGAAAAAGTCAAAAAAACTAACTGTATCTGCTAAACCTTCCAGTCAACCTAAAGCCGATGTAACCGACCAAGTAAGCGATACAAAACAGATTAACTCGCTTCAACAAATTTCATGGTTATGGGGTACTTGGAAATCTCGAACCGATGATATCCAAATCACTGAAACTTGGATTTCGACAGGTAATGCTTCCATCAGCATTACCCAAAACAAAAAACAAGTTTTTACAGAAACCACCGGTATCCTGCCGTTGAATAATACACTGATTTATACGCTTAAACATCCCGAATCGAATAAAAATACCGCATATCCCCTTAGTGACCAATCTTCGGAAAAGGAATTGATTTTTGAAAACAACAGTGTTTCTTTTCCCAATCGCATTACTTATCGTTTGCTTTCAGAAGACTTACTATCCATCACCTTTGCCGACAACGAAAACAATCCGATTGTTCAAAAAACGATTCTCTTATACAAAAATCCTGAAACCAAGAAGTAAGCAGGAAACTCCCAGCATCAGCTAAAACACAACTCACCAACAAATCACCACTACAACTAACAAACACCATGCAGGCAGCAGTATTAGTCAAACAAGGTAGTTCACAAAATGCTTTTGACATTCAAACCCTTCCCGACCTTCCCAAATGTCAGCCTAATGAGGTAAAAGTGGCAGTAAAGGCTTTTGGATTGAACTTTGCCGATGTTACTGCAAGGCTTGGTAAATATCCCGATTGTCCTCCTTTACCTGCCATCATCGGATATGAAGCTGTTGGACATATTGAAGAAGTTGGCAGCCAAGTAACCAATTTGAAGGTAGGGCAACGAGTATTGGCTTTTACCCGTTTTGGCGGATACGCAACACAGGTAATTGCCCAAGAATCTGCCGTGATTGCAATTCCTGAAAGTATCAGCAATGCCGAAGCTGCTGCATTGGCTACTCAATATTGCACTGCTTATTATGCCGCCTGCATTGCCATCAATCTTCACCCTTCCGATCATGTGTTAATTCAAGCGGCTGCAGGCGGAGTTGGGATTGCCCTCACCCAATTGGCAAAAAAAGCAGGTTGTACCGTCTATGGCACTGCCGGTTCTGATAAAAAATTGGATTTACTTCGAGAACAAGGAGTAGATGTGCCCATCAACTACCAAAAAGAAGATTTTGCAAAAGTCATTGCCAAAACCGCGCCTAACGGTAAAATAGATGTCGTGTTTGACTCGGTAGGCGGAAGTTATGTCAAGAAAAGTTTTGGGTTGTTGAATGCCGGCGGACGGTTGGTTTGCTATGGTGCTGCCGATTTATCGGGAGCAAATATATTGAGCACTGCTTATAAAGCACTTCAATTCGGGTTCTATCATCCCGTTCAATTTATGATGCGCTCCATCAGTTTAATAGGGGTCAATATGCTTAGAATAGCCGACAACAAACCGGAGTTGTTGCAACATTCCCTCCAAGAAGTAGTTAAAGGGTATGAGGCAGGATATTTAAAACCTGTTGTCGGTGGTGTTTACCCCATTGCCCAACTTGCCACCGCACACGACTTGTTGCAAAACCGTCAAACTACGGGTAAGGTTGTGATAGAGTGGTAGCACGTTCGTTAAATCTGTTTAGGTAATGGGTTTTTCGATTTGTGATGGGCGGGCTTATCAGTGCAAATGGTTATTCGGAAAACGGAAAATAGTCTATTTCCAATCTACTGTTATGGGTTAGAAGTTGTTCCAAAAGTCCTATTGTCTTTTTATTAGGGTATTTATCACTACAAGGTAAATCATGTTTTCTGTGTTTTTGCATTTTTTGGGGGGAAAATTTTACCTCAATAGTTCGATGATTTTTTCGGACAGCTCTTTAGTGTTTGATTTGGTGAGAGCAATCCTTTCATACCCTCGAATGATGTGGCGAAAAGGGTGAATAATGTATCTAACCGGCTTCCTATTGATTGTTTCTTCAACAAATCTGTTTCGATGTGCTCAATGGGTATATCGAAAACTGCAAATCGTTTTACTAAGCGGGTTATGCTTATTTAATTCTGAGCAAAACGATTTTCTATTTGTGTGAGTAGTCTATCAGATTGCTCGGAATAATTATCTGTATGCCCGAGTAGTCTATCAGATTGCTCGGAATAATTATCTGTAAGCCTGAGTAGTCTATCAGATTGCTCGGAATAATTATCTGTATGCCCGAATAGTCTATCAGATTGCTCGGAATAATTATCTGTATGCCCGAGTAGTCTATCAGATTGCTCGGAATAATTATCTATGTGCCCGAGTAGTCTATCAGATTGCTCGGAATAATTATCTGTATGCCCGAATGGTTTATCAGATTGCTCGACACAATTATCTGTATGCCTGAATGGTTTATCAGATTGTTCGACACATTTATCTATATGCCCGAATGGTTTATCAGACTGCTCGACATATTTATCTATATGCCCAAGTAGTCTATCGGGTTGCTCTAAATGATTTTCTATATGCACAAGTAGTTTATCTAATTGCTCGAAATGACTTTCATTCTCATAGTTTAAAAGCAGATTGCTTTTATTGCACTCTCTCGAAACAAAAACAATGTTGATGGTTAATAACAAGATTAGTCTTAGCAATATTGGTAAAAAGGTAGAGAAAGACAACCGATATGAATAGCGTTATTGGTCAAAACTTATTTTGTTTTGTGTTTTAGCGAAATTTTAGCAGGAAGATGAATCAAAAAAGCCTTTTGTCGAAAAAGTTGATTTGACAAAAGGCTTTAACATCAAGAAAATTATTTTCCGTTTATGGGGTTGGAGGTGAGGGAGGATTTTGATTGCCATGGAAATTTAGTTGTCTTAAATTGGCTGCAAAATTGACAAGGTCTCTGTTAGTTTTGTCATCTTTAAATACAACTGCTGCTATTTTAGAGATGGCCATCACTTTTTTGTAAACCCCGTTTATTTGCTCGACTGCATCTTCAGAGATGTTTTTTCTCATGCCTTTTGCTACTTCCTGGGTAATGTTAGCATTTTTGAGAGTGGTTGAAAAGTTGGTTACTTTGGTAATGACTATGGTTGGGATTCCGGCTGTATTGAGTTCGGTGATCAATGCCGGGGTCATATTGATATTGAATTTGGTAAGCAGTTCGATAAATGCTTCCTGATCTTTGTTTTGTACATCGGCATAATGCTCTGTGTAACCGAGTTGGGTTAAGATTTCATTTTTGCGTGATTTATTATCTGCAAAATCAACTTCCAATTGCACTTTAAACATTCTAAGTGCTTCGGCTGCGGGTCCCATCATGCCATACAGCGCAATTGTGGCTTCTCTCATGTCTTTGGCATTGTCAATGCCGAGAGCGGTGGTGTAAATACCTTGAATTTCAGTAATCAAGTCGGGGAAATAGGGGTTTGCCCATTGTGGACGGCTGGGGGTGAGGCGTGCTTCTAAGGTAATGGCGTTGTTAGCTATTGTTTCGCCAACCACGAGTACTTCAACGTCTTTGCAGGAGTAATTTCTCAATTTTTTTGCCATGATTCTTAAATTTTGGGAGTGAAAAATGGATTATTGAATGATGGTTTGTTTGGTATTCATATCAATAGGCTGATATAATTGCATGTAAGAACGAGATTAACTTGTAAAAGGTTGCTTGGGGGTAAAAAAAGTTTTAATTTTTCTGTGTTTTGTTTGGGTTTACCAAAGTTAAGCCTTACTAAGGGGTAAGTAGTAAGGGATAAGTAGTAAAGGATAAGTAAAAAAAATAACTCCAATAGACTTCGAATCTATTGGAGTTGCTTACCAAAAAGGTGTATTCAGTTAGAAAATAAGTGTCATCCGCGTTCTATCTTCTTATCTTGGAAATGGCATTTTTATTCCATACCCCAATTTGCTTTTAAAAAAGCAATGTCTTCATAAGCAGTTAGGTCGTGTTGAACCGGGACTATAGAAACATAACCGTTGTCGAGGGCATGAATATCTGTATCGGTGCCCGTATCCATGCAAACAAATTTTCCGGTCAACCAATAGTAAGTGCTTCCCTGCGGGTCTTTTCGCTCATCGAACTCCTCGTCCCATCGGGCTTTTGCCTGACGGCAAATCTTTACTCCTTTAATTTCGTGTTCCGGCAAGTTGGGGATGTTTACATTCAATAAATGGTAATTGGGAACGCCTTTGGTGAGCATATTTTCAGTAATTATTCTCACAAACTTCTTTGACGGTTCCATATCTGCCTTTGAACTGTAGTTGAGCAATGAGAAACCGATAGCCGGTATTTTTTCTAACGAAGCCTCCATTGCTGCCGACAGTGTTCCCGAATAAATCACATTGATGGATGAATTGGCTCCATGATTAATGCCCGAAACACATAAATCGGGTTTCCGGTGAAGAATTTTATCTACAGCTAATTTCACACAATCAACCGGTGTGCCGGAACAGGCATAGGCCACCACATCCTCAAAAATATCTACTTTTGCCAACCGAAGCGGGAAATGAATGGTAATGGCATGACCCATTGCCGACTGTGGTTTATCGGGAGCAACAACGACCACCGTTCCAAATTCCTGCATCACTTCTACCAATGCCCTAATCCCGCCGGAGGTAATTCCGTCGTCATTGGTTACCAAAATAATTCTGTCTTTATTATACATATTTGCTTGTTTAAATTGCAAAACAGGCTTGCGCCAAACGGGGCTAAAGATAGCCATTCTGTTTGTAACAAGCCTGTTAATCGGGTTGGTGAAATTTTTTATTTAGTCAAACACCGGAACAATTACCCCTTCTGTTTCTGAGGGCCAGTTGCGAATATACATCGTTCGGTTGTTGAAAATAATTGGAATGGAGGCGGGTTCGGCAGCCGGCAGAAAAACATCTACACCTGCCAAGAAAGGAGTTATACCGAATAAAGTAATGGCGGTATTGTCGGTCGTTTGGTTGTTGTTGGCATCGTAAACAAAAAAGGCGATGGCTGTTTCTGATGCCGGAGCAAACGCTGCCGTTGAAAGTTCCGTACCGTTGATAAACAACTCGTCTCGACCATTAACCACTGCCTGTGAAGATGCAAAAATGGCAACTACAGATTGATTGTCGTTTTTGGGCAAGCCTCCTAACAAAATACCGGCCAACGAACCGGGAGGAGGAAGCGTTCGCAAATAGATATTGGTATTCGTGTGGTTAAACCCTTCTCTATAATAATGTACCGGACGGTCGCCGGCAACATTACTTTGGATGAAAAATTCATAAGGGGTATTCGATTTTGGGGTAAAATTACCCCAATAACCTTTGGCATCTGTGGTGAAAGTGTATTGCGGTTGCTCGGTAACACGCCAACCTGTTTGAGGATTTACCTCATATACTTCAACAATGGCCCCATTCAACGGAGCATTTTCACCCAAGGTTACCGCCTTTCCACCCACATTAAATCGGGCTTCCCCAACGATGTCGGTCGTTTGGGGTGGGATTCCGGTAAAAAAGGTAAACATGGCCTCAAATGCTTCGGGGCTTGTTGCTACTTGGTAATGATCGGCATCGGTCAATTTAACATTGGTTGCGCCGGTAATATTTCCTCCCGATGCAACTTCATCTGCTTCAGACCAAATATTGAGCGTGGGAACAGTACCTCCACCTGCGGGACCGCTTTGTGTGCTGCTTCCTATATGAACATAGTGGGCTACTTTCGCTGCTCGAGTCGGGTTGGATAAATAGTTATAGCCTAATCCTCCTCCCGCAGAATGTCCTACCAATTCTACTTGAGTGGCATTGGTAGTTGCCAATACTTCATCAATAAAAGCATCTAAAATGCCTACATTGTCAATACCGTTTCCAATGCTGTTCCAATCGAACGTAAAAAGACGATTGTTGCAATATCCATTCGAGGT
Source organism: uncultured Bacteroidota bacterium (assembly GCA_937907475.1). Lineage (GTDB taxonomy): Bacteria > Bacteroidota > Bacteroidia > Chitinophagales > UBA2359 > UBA2359. The sequence continues at coordinate 22,915 of CALCIK010000112.1, forward strand.
AAAGCGCATGATTTGAGGGGCATAAGTATCTCCCGATGCCAATACACCATGTGCCATCACCACGGGTAGATATCCTGAATTGCATTGTGGTAGTGGATTGACATCTATTGTATCAAATGTAAGCGTATCAATCGGATTAGTGGTGGTATCAATGGGGTCAAGATCAATATCGTCATCACAATCTTTTTGACAACTCTCCAAAACTGCTATCAGCGAAACAAACAGGAACAGGGTTTTTACCCAATAAGGAATTGATTTTAAAGTAGAATGGTGCATATTAAATAGTTTTATGTTCGACAACAAAAATTAATCGCTTTCGGTTTTCACCTAATTCCTCAACTATTAAGGGACTTTATCATCTGCCTTTAACTCAATGGTATAAGAACCCGAACGCTGTCGGGTGGCAAATTTAAATTCAAAAGGAACATAGTAGGGCATTTCGGGATAAGCGTCGGTATTGTCAGCATGAAATATTCTAAAGTCCAACAAATCCGGGCTAATTTTCTTGTTAGGGTCAATGTCTGTCAAAAAGTTGCGACTTCCTCTCCATTCCTTGCCATTTGGCTGAAAAGCGAAATAATAAAAATCAAACGCCAACCCAAGCGTGGCGTTTACACCAATATAACTGTGTAGTTGAAGCGTTTTGCCGGGGGTGATGTAAAACCATCCATCGCTTACCCAATTCCCCTCTTCCCAAACTTGTCCGTATTTTGGAGTGAAATGATAGGCTATTGCAACCCAAACAGGTTCAGAGGTATTGTTGGTACAAAGAAGTTGCGCTTGAACGGGTAAGCAACTCAAAGACAGAAACAAACCAACAAACCAAACAATAATTCCTTTTAAGCAAGTAAAATCCTTTAATATCATTTGCATGAAACAAGAAGTAGATTGTAATTAGAACAGATAAACCCAACAAACACATTTCGAATAGTGGTTGGCAACTTCCAACCTCTATTATTTTAACTAAAGATGGAATTGTGCCAAATCATTTTGGACAAAATTAATCTATTTTTTTCTGTTGACGATATAACATCGAAAATATTGCAATAGAACATCTGCAAAACTTCAAAATTCAACTGTTACTGTTTATAAAATTCAACCGTAACGCTTTTCTACAAAAGATATAAGAAGGTAATGCTTATTACAATTTGCCCAATGCTATTCTGTTAACCGCAAAATAGTTTTAATTTCGCACCCAACAATTTGTTACCTCATCTCTATTCCCGCCTTATGAACAAAGTCTTGTTAGAATGTGTGCCCAATTTTTCAGAAGGGCAAAACCTTCACATCATCCAACAAATCAACGAGCAAATCCTAAGTGTTGAAGGCATACGTCTATTGGATACCGACCCGGGGAAAGCGACTAACCGCACTGTAGTTACCTTTGTGGGTGAACCGGAAGCGGTCATCGAAGCCGCATTTTTAGCTATTAAAAAAGCTGCCGAATTGATAGACATGAGTAAACACAAGGGAGAACACCCAAGATTTGGCGCAACAGATGTTTGTCCGCTCATCCCCATATCGGGTATCACGCTCGAAGAGGCTGCCGTTTATGCTCATAAATTGGGAGAGCGAGTAGGTAAAGAATTGCAAATTCCGGTTTACCTCTACGAAAGTGCTGCCTCTAAACCTGAGCGGAAAAACTTAGCTACGGTTCGCGCCGGTGAATATGAAGGACTTCATCAAAAACTGATACATCCCGATTGGGTGCCCGATTTTGGACCGGCAGCATTTACCGAGCGAACAGTCAAAACAGGTGCTATTGCCATTGGTGCAAGAGATTTTTTAGTGGCATATAATATCAACCTGAACACAACATCTGTTAGGCGCGCTAATTCCATTGCATTTGATGTGCGGGAAGCCGGACGCGTAGTACGCATTGGTCATCCAATAACCGGAGAAATTATGCGTGACGAAAATGGTGAACCTGTTCGCAAAGCAGGTGCTTTGAAATCGGTCAAAGCGATTGGATGGTATATAGAAGAATATGGCATTGCCCAAATTTCGATGAACTTGACTAATATTAGTGTTACCCCTATTCACCTTGCTTTTGAAGAAGTATGTCAAAGTGCGCAAGACAGAGGTATTAGAGTTACAGGGTCTGAAATAGTAGGTTTAGTTCCGTTGAAAGCCTTGTTAGATGCCGGCAGGTATTTTTTGCGCAAACAACAACGCTCTGTTGGTATTTCAGAAGCCGAAATCATAAAGATTGCGGTGAAATCGCTTGGTTTAGATGACCTCGCCCCCTTCGACCCTAAAAAGAAAATCATTGAATATGTGTTGCAAGGCGATGATGCAGCGAATAGTGCCCCATTAGTAAACATGTCCTTGACCGGTTTTGCCAATGAAACAGCATCTGAATCTCCGGCTCCCGGAGGCGGTTCGGTTTCTGCTTATGTAGGGGCGTTAGGAATCTCTTTAGCTACTATGGTGGCTAACCTTTCCTCTCACAAACGTGGTTGGGATGACCGTTGGGAAGAGTTTTCAGATTGGGCGGAGCGTGGTCAAATCTTGAAAGACCAATTACTATTTATGGTGGATGAAGATACCCGTGCATTTAACCAAATATTGGAAGCCGTTCGCCTGCCCAAACAAACCGATGCCGAAAAAGCAGTACGAATTGCTGCGATTGAACTAGCTACCCGTTATGCCACAGAAACACCGTTCAAGGTGATGCAACTTGCCCTGCAAAGTATGGACATTATTAAAGCAATGGCAGAAAACGGTAATCCTAACTCAATGTCCGATGCTGCGGTTGGGGCTATTTGTGCTTATACTGCGGTTAAAGGGGCTTTTCTAAATGTTTGTATCAATGCTAAAGATTTAGCGGATAGAGCGTTTGCAACCGATATTGTTTCAAAAGCCAAAACCATCTTGAATCAAGCAACCCAATCGGAAAAGGAAATTACCGATTGGGTTGTTGGTAAAGTTGGTTAATTAGACTTAAGACTTTAGATACAAGACGTAAGACTTAAGACAATAGACTATCTTCTGTCTTTAGTCTTCTGTCTTTAGTCTAAAATCAAAATCCTTATTTCTCATCCTCAAATTTGTAGCCTTTTTCTTTGGCTTGGGTACGGATAGTTCCGATGATGGCTGCATCTAAGGTTTTCCCTCCTTCTTGTTCGGCCATTTTACTTTCTTCAGCAGCTATATAAATTCTTCGTTCGGCGTTAAGCTGTTGGATTTTTTCTTGGATTGCTTTGCGTTCTGCTGCTTTTTTATCTAAATATGCTTTGCGCTCGGCTGCGTTGAGGTTTTTCATTTCATCGGGTAAATCATCTTTAGAGATTTTATCCAAATCAACTGTTTTATCATCTACGGCATCTACCAAATCCCAAGAGGCATTTTTGTAGTTACTCGATGCTTTTGTTGCAGAACGTTGTGCAGCATTTGATGAGCCGTATTGACCGGCGTTATTGTCTTGTTCCATTTGCATTTCTTTGCGTTGCGCACCAAAAGTGCCATAGCCAATATAGGTATCGTTCAATTCTCTGTTGAGGCGGTTGATTTCTTGGTCTTGAGGAGCATCAATATGTACTACTGTTCGGTTTTGGTCAATGTTCATGTATTTACCATCGGCACAATCGGCTCCGTCTTTCCATTTGGTATTGATACCTTCTTCCATCGGCCCACAAAAAATCGTATTGATAATAATGCCTTTGGCAGCCGCTTCTTTACAAGCCAATTTGTAATCAACCGACCCCTGAGTGTATTCTTCGTTTCCCGCAATAAAAATGATTTTAAGAATATCGTTGCTTTTGTTCCAATCGAGTTCGCGAACTGAGGTTTGGATGACGTGACCGCAATACTCGCTACCTCCATAAGTCGTCAATGCGAATAATTTCTCGGAAATAAGGTCAAGGTCTGAGGTCATCGGTGATATTTGTACTATGTAGCCATCTTTTACCGAATACCTATCATTGCCATAATCATAAAGCGCAATTTCGATATTGGGGATGTTTCCTTTGCTGTCTTTTGCCAAGGCAAGTTCGCCAACCATTTTCCACAATTGCGATTTTGCTTGGTCAATCAATCCGTCCATGCTATTACTTGTGTCCAGCAAAATAGCTACTTGAACAAGGTTCCCATCTGTTGTAGCTGCTCTTGCTACATTTATGTTCTTGGCATCAGTTGTGGAAGTTGTGCTGATGGTTTCTTCTTCCGCAGGAGCAACCGATGAGTTGAGCGATTGCTGTGATTGGTAATTGTTTCCTGTTTTTTGAGCTTCGCGATTGCTACATCCATTTAGGGCGAAACACAAAAGCCATGTTGAGATTAAAAGCAAGTTTTTCATAGTTGTCAAATTTATGGTTGAATAATTGGAATTGCAGTGAGATAAAATAGCAAGAATAACGCTGTCATTCTGTTACATATTGCAGATGCTGTTTAAGATTACTTGGGTGTCTGTTGTGAAAAAAAAGGTGTTTTAATTTGGTTTAAGATTTTAGACGCTAGACTTTAGACTTAATGTAGAAGGCTTAAGAAATAAGACGGAATACAATAAAGTAAGATGAACGATCATCGGCAACTTGCGTTTGACCATTGACCGCTGACCATTAATTATTGACCATTGACCACTGACCATTGACCATTGACCATTCACCTAAGTCTATCAATTTAAAACTATTCCCCTCCCGATTATAGAATTTTGCCTATTTTTGGCACTCCTGCGAAGTTATTCCTTTAGACTTTCCTAATATCATCAACCATGCCCTATACTTTTTTCCGTTTTTTAAGCATCCTCTTTGTAATCATACTCGGTTTTATCAATTCTGCAACTAAGGCGCAACACGTGATTATTAAATCCAACGTCCTTGGTATTATTTCGGGAAATTATGGCGGAACTGTTGAGTTTACTGCCGGACGAAAAGTTGGTATCTCGTTAGGTGGCAACTATGTCAGTACTACAAAAGGCGATGATACTCAATTTAGTAGTACTGAACAGGAAACGGGTTATAATGTTATTCCAGAAGTGCGTTTTTACGTTTCTAATCGGATTGATGGCGGCAACTTGCAGGGTTTGTATGTAGGACCTAACTTGATTTATGAAAAATTGAAGGTTAAAATCACCAATCCTCTACCCGATTCAACTTCAATTAGCGGTCAAGTTACCAACTTTGGATATGGCGTTATTGTCGGACATCAATGGTTATTCCGAAATCGGTTTGCAGTTGACTTGTTTTTTAACCCTTATTTCAACTCCCCTTCGATTACCGGAGATATTGCCACCACTACCCCACAACGTTACGAAGAGAAAAGGGGAATACAGTTCCGCCGTATCGGTGTGGCTGTAGGAATTGGGTTTTAATATTGGCTTTTGCTTAGGGTAGTTTCCTCTCCTATTTATTTACCTTTTCAAATGTAAAATCCGGATTGTAGCGCAGAATATTCACAAATTTATTCTCCAGAAAATCGGTGCGATTTAATACCGAGCCGCTTGTGTATTGACCGGACGATGCAGGCTCGAACACAAAGTTGGTGAATATCCCCTTGGAATTTAACTCGTTCGGATATGCACCAAATGACTTACCATGTTGGTATAATGTCCTTCCCAACCAAAGCATCAAATCATATCCCCTGCAAGCATATTCCGAAGGAATAGTCTTGTAATTTGTCAGATAGCTTCGCCTAAATGCTTGGTAATCGGGGTCGTTTTTATCGTGCCAAAAGGGTTGGGGTAAGTGCAAATTGAGATTGGCGAAATATTCAAACTCCACCATCTCAAAATTTAACCAATTCGGCATTCCATAAAGGGTAATCCGGTATTTGCTTCTAAGTGTATTGAGTTTTGAACTTAAGTCATATACTATCAAAGGGTCGAAAGAGGTAACGACAATCATGTTATCTTCTGTGGCAGATAAATATTGCTCTATTTCTGTGGCTGTTTGATTGGCATAGATAATTTGACTGACCGGAATTTGACTTTGTATTTCGTGCGTTTCTTTATTAAAATGCTTGAAGTGGAAAAACAAATTGGACAGGGCTGTTTCATTGGTTTTGTTGGAACAAATCGTAATGATGCGCTTAGGTCCGTATTTGGCAGCAATGTGTTCGTAAATTGCGGCACATTGTGCTTCGATGGAGGGGCTTGCCATTAAATAGTAGGGGTTGCTTATCGTTACGGCAGCAGAGGGCGATAAGGGCGAGAGATGGTAGATATGATTTTGCTGTGCAAAATTGGCTACGGGCTTTAACTCGCGGTTGTAGATGGGGCCAACAATCAAGTCGGCACTTTTTAATTCGGGGTTTTGCAACAACTGATTGATAGTGGCTACATTATTTTCGGTGTCATACACCTGCACTTGCAAAGAAACTCCTTCTTGTTTTAATTTTTCAAAAGACAACAGTAACCCTTCGTAATATTCAAGAGCTAATATCGAGGCTTCGGGTACAGAGTCATTGGCTGCATTGGGGATATAATTACCAGCCGAAAAAGGAAGCATTACAACAACTTTGTAACTTGACGACCTGACAGGAACGGTTTTTTCCGGAACAACCTCTTCGGGAACTTCTATCTTTACCGGTGGTTCTGTTACTTTAGGTTTATCTGTGTAAGTTTCTTTGGGAGGTATTACTTCCGGTTTTTCAATCGTTGCGGGAGGTTGCGGAGGTTTGGTTATTTCGGGCTTTAATACTGTTGACTTGGTTTGTGTTTTTTTAGCTCCGCTTGAAAAACAAGCACTGTTTAAGCCAAGAAAACCTGCAATTGCAAGGAAGAGAAGTATATATTTTGTTTGTTTACAAAAGTAGCAATCCATAAGGTTGTCGGTGATTGGAAAGTGAATAGGTTGTGCAAGTTTACACAAAATTAACCAAATTCCCGGTTTTTATTCATTAGGGTAATCGGTTTTAAAAGATTGCATTTGCAAATAGATGTAAGTTCCAAAGATGATTTGAATGATTGGAGATTTATATTCAGAACAACTGAAAGAAATAATTGACCAATTTCGACAACCTAATGAAGCAACATGACCCCGTCTTTCATCACTAATTTACGGTCTGACATATCGGCCAGATCTTCGTTGTGGGTTACGATGATGAATGTTTGCCGGAAACGATCTCTGAGTTCAAAGAAAAGGCGGTGTAGCTCGCGCGAATTATCCGAATCTAAATTACCCGAAGGCTCATCGGCCAATACCACATCGGGTTGGTTGACGAGTGCCCTTGCAACGGCTACTCTTTGTTGCTCTCCGCCCGATAATTCGGTAGGCTTGTGGTCTAATCGTTCCCCCAAGCCGAGGAACAGCAATAGGTCTTTTGCTTTTGTAACAGCATCGGTTACGGAACTGCCCAATAAATAGGCGGGAATACAGACATTTTCTAAGGCAGTAAATTCGGGTAAGAGGTGGTGAAACTGAAACACAAACCCGATATGACGGTTTCTAAATCGAGCCAATTCTTTTTCGCTCAACTTATTGATGAGCTTCCCTCCTACTTCTAATACCCCGCCGTCTGAACGGTCAAGTGTGCCTAATATATGTAACAAGGTGCTTTTACCTGCTCCCGATGCGCCTACAATAGACACAATTTCACCTTTCTGAACAGATATATCCACTCCTTTCAGCACTTTGAGTGCGCCGTAAGATTTGGAAAGTTGCGTTCCTTTTACGATTTCCATAAATGCCTTGTTTTAAATCGAAGGTGATTGTGTTGTTAATTTAACTGCAAATATCCAATTCTTATCCCAATAAACGCTATTTATGACACGCATTTTAAAGTTGCGGCTATTAAACTTGTTTGTTTACCGACTTAGACTCATCTTTGTGCTTTTATATAGACGTTAGACGAAAGACATAAGACGAAAGACATAAGACGAAAGACATAAGACGAAAGACATAAGACTAAAGACATAAGACTAAAGACATAAGACTAAAGACATAAGACTAAAGACTTTTGACCCTATACTTTTGACATTTAACTTTGGACTATTGACTATTGACTATTGACTATTGACTATTGACTATTGACTATTGACTAT
>CALCIK010000113.1 GCA_937907475.1 uncultured Bacteroidota bacterium
AAGTTAACCGTGAATAATTTTATGAATTGACCATCTCTGCCCTAAAGGGGACTTTAAGACATCGGTATAGTTGAAGGTTAGGGTGTTTTGGGCGGGGTTGGGATAGACATGCATTTTTGTTTGCTGTGATAAGTCGGGCAGGTAATGGGGCTGCATTGATTCTGTACTTACAAAGATCAAATCTTCATCACAGCCGGGCGTAATACAGCCGTTTTCATCTACCTTGATTAACCATACATGTGGTATAGGTGGTGCAACATTAAGAGGTTGTAATTGTATGGCATATCTGCCTACGGCTATGAAACCGCCATCGGGAGAGGGTATGGCATCTGTGAGCCAAGCGAGATCATAAGCATCCTCCTCGTTGTAAAGATAGTATGTTCTATCCCAAAGCACAGTGCCGGTACTGTCTAACAATGCCATCCAGCCCCAATAAGGTGAACACCAAGCAGTTCCCATACCACAAAAAGTATCTGACCCTACTATTAAAATTTTGCCCTCCGGCATTTCAATAGCTTTTTTTATGCCTTTGGTTTGACCTGTAAATTCAGTGCGCCAATAAGTATATCCTGTACTGTCTATTTTAGCTATATAGTATAATCTAGCCTCATTCCAATGATTTAGTTCTCCATTACTCATGCCATCGCAACTCCATACCAAGTATTTTCCGGGTTCTGTTTTACAAGGGACAATATAGGCATCACAGTCATCGTCCCATGTGCCGATGTTTAACATCCAACGCACAGAACCATCGGTATTGAGTTTATATATCAACCCGTCTCCTTCACTGGTGCCGTCATTTTCTGATGAGGTAAATATTGACGTGAAACCACCTATTAGATAACCGCCATCATAGTCTTCACTTATGATGCCTGCCCGTTCAGAGTTCCCGTAATCAAGCATTTTTGTCCATATTGTATCGCCCACAGCATCAGTTTTGACGATATAAATATTTGTACTGCCTGCCATGTTATTGATTATATCAAATGTAAATCCGGCAAGCAAAAACCCGCCGTCAGAGGTTTGGAAACCAGCAAAAGCTCTATCTACAGAACCGGAATAACGGGTATATAGTTTTTCATACTCAAAAATGCCCAAAGAGTCAAACAGCATCAGATGGGCATCGTGCATATCGCCCGTCCAAAATGGGTTTCTGAACGACATAAAAGCAAAGCCACCATTCTGTGTTCTAATCAGTTGCCCAAAACCACGTGAGTAATAGCCTTCCAAGTTTATAATGTTTACCGTTCTCCATATCATTTGCCCATTGTAATTGAAATGGATAATCTCCAATCCATTTTTGTTATAGAAATTGCTGAAAAAAGTATTGGCTACAACAAAAGAAGTGTCGGTATAGGGCAGTATGTTCGTACCGTTGCTAATCATGTTTACCGTATCTGAAGAATAGAACTTATTGTAGGTAAGCGGCGTTTGGGCATGTCCTACTAAGAATACCCCAAAAGCAAATAGAAATGCAGCAAATTGCTTCATGGTCAAGTGATTTATCCCCCTGCATATACCTCTTCAGGCATAAGCAGGGGGAATATTAATTTATCTAACAATTGACAGTTTTTCCTGAGCCACGATGCTACCCACAGCATTTTGAACTATACAGATATATAAACCATTGGGTAAGTTGGCAGTGTTCAGGTTTGCATTGCCATAAATCATAGATTGCCTCAACTGCTCTTTGCCAGTAATGCTGAGTAATATTACCTGTAAGTTTTCTTTTTCTACTCCCCTGTAGCTTACAAATACATCGTTGGAGGCGGGGTTGGGAGCGAGGGTTAAAAGTGAAGTTTTTTGACTTGCAAGCGGGGCGGCAGATTTACCGCTTGCCGGTAAGGCTGTTTTAAAGTTGATGTTTTCAATCAACAATTGTTGAAGAAGAGCAGTATCTAAAAAAGCAGGGAAATCGGGTAATACAGCAGGATACTCCTCGCCACGGGCAATCAGCAACATCGTTTGTGCATGATGGGCAGAGGGCGAGTAGGCTGTGGCAATGTCGCGCAGGTCGGTTTCTTCCTGTGGGGTCAGTTGCAACGAGGCGCTGCCGAATTGGCTCTTATGAAGGGAATTGTAGTAGCTGTGCTGCATAGTTTCGGAATTTAAAAGTAAATATAGACTTTATATCCGATTAAAGAATGCTCCCAACCACAAAATTATACATTGAGGGCAATCTACTACCTGATAACTACTACCTTCACCAACCCCGAAGCACCACCGCCCACCTCCTGCCAATAGTATAAATACCCCTCGGCGAAATGGCTTTATTAGTTTCACCCGTGTAAAGGATGGTTTGCAGGATGGGTTGCCCGGTTAGAGTGAGTAGGGTTATTTATAAACCTCCTACATAAATCACTACTTTTCTTAACGAAATCTTTCGGAAAAGGGTTGGCTGAGGATAGAATATGTTGGTGATGTTTTGAATGAAACTTGCACTGTAAAGTTTGGCAAACCTTATAGGTTTGAAAACACGGCAACCCCTTGCAAAAAATAAGAACGCCATACATCATAACTCACCCGCCTCCAAACAAAAACAACCAACCAACGCAAAGAAAAACACCCATCATAACGATTATCGCCTCCAGAAACAGAGAAAATCACCCAAATTTTACGCTTGACAAAGCCCCTTTGCAGGTTGACAATTCGATAAAACAGGGTTGCAATGCTTCATTGCAGGGGCGTTTTATCAAAAAACAAAGGGGACAAAAACCCTTGCAGGTGGGCTTTAGTCCAAAACAGAGTGGCTTTGTTTCTTTGCAGAGGCGTTTTCGGGTAAAACCAGGGGAGCAAATACTTTTGTTGGTTGGATATTTTTAAAAACACGGGGGACTTTAGTCTATTGCAGGGGCATTTTGCTTCTTTGCAGGGGTGTTTTGCGATTTTGCAGGGGTGCAAGGCGTTCTTGCAGGGCTGCAATTTGACCTTCAAACCACTAAAAAACAGAATACGCGGGGCGGATTTGTCAATCCAGTTTTATGATTGGTTGCGATTGAAAGTGCAGGGTTTTGCTATCAAATGACGGGCGTATTTTGCCTGTCATCTTAGCCCCATTATAGGATGCAGAAAGGTTTACCCGTCTGAAGAAATTCAATAACCAGCCTTTCACTTGCCCTAAATGAAGTTGGTTTGGGCTTGTGGCAGGTGGGTGATGTAGGCTAACCGTCCAAAATGCTTGGGTTATGCTTGCTTTTTGTTTCGCAATGTGTGCATCCACCATTTGCGGGTTGCCCAAATTACACCTCCCAAAGCGAGGAGCAATACGACCCAATACCACCTGTTCGTCCCTGTTTCGATGGCGTTGGCATTGCCCAACAGCACAAAGGTAGCCCAGTAAAAAGGGTGGGCGGTAATTTGGTCGGCATTGGATAGGTATTGGAGTTTGGCTTGTTGCAGGGCTATATCTTTACCGGTGTGTTGCAACAGGGCTTGGTAAAAATGCACCATGATTTTTTGCGTGCCGTCATCGGCGGCTTTCCACAAACTCATCACAATACTGGGGCAGCCGGCATAGATAAAGCCCCTCGACAGGCTCATTATTCCCTCGCCGCGCAAAGCTCGACCTTCGCCGGTACTACAAGCACTCAATACGGCCAAATCTGCACGAAGGTTCATGGTGTAAAGTTCGTAGGTATGCAGTTGGGCGTACTCGTTTGGGGTGGTGGGACTTTGGGTAAAAAGCAAATGAGAATACATGGGGTTTTCGTCGTTAACCACCCCGTGCATGGCTAAATGCAAAATTTGATAGTTGCCGGCTTGGTCTTTAAATTGGCTTTTGGTTGCCTCGCTGCCCGTAAAAGCACGGCCTCCGGTGAGTTGGGTGATTTGTTGCACTTCTTGTGCGGCACCTTTTAGTTCGGCCATCGCGCTTTTCGCGTTCGAAAGGCTATCGGGGCGGGAATAGTCGGGGGAGTATGCTGCCAACAACTGAGTTGCCCGCTTTTGCTTGGGATGTTGTTGCTCTAAAAGCAAGGTGGCAGAGGTGCCGTAACTTACGGCGTATTTTTGAATGAGGTAGAAAGGGATTAAATCTCTAAAAACGGGTTGCGGCGTATCGGGCAAGGCGGTCAGCAGGGCTTCAAACGGCAAGTAGCCCATTTTACCATCGGGCACAATGATTAGGCGGGTGATGTCATCGGGCAACTGCGACAACGGTTGATGGAGCAGTGTTTGATACAGGCTGTTGGCGTTTTCTGCAAATTGGCGATAGGCTTCTTTCGGATTTCTTTGTGCGTAAGTGGGTTGGGCAAGCAGTTCGCGCAGGGTTTCGATTCGCCGTTCAAAAGTAGAGTCCTTGTTAAACACCATGAACTGCACCTTTTGCTTGGTGATGACGATGGCATAAATGGCCGAGTCGGCGGTAAAATATTCGATAAACGCCGTTTGCTTGTCCAACAATTTACCCGATATGTCTTTCGTGGCAGGCGTAGTGGTTTCAAACTTGAGTTTGGCGTATTGCGGGAACTCTCGTTCAATTCGGTTGCCCAGTTGTTGGCTTTGTTTGCGCAGGTCAAAGAGTTGCTTGTTCAGTTTTTCAAGACTGTCGGGCGGGGCTTGCAGTTGTTGTTGGTCAAAAAGTTGCTGCTCGGTTTGTGCCAATGTTTCGCGTAGTTGCAAATCGCGGTCTAACAGTTCGGGAGGGATATTGGCAAACAAGCGGGCTTCGTTGTCTTTGACACTTTCGAGCAAGACTGCTGCTTTATACTGTTCTGAAAACAAAAGGGCGGTATCTACCCAACTGCTGTTTCCGGTTTGTTGGTACAACTCCGCTACCACTTGCATCCCTTGTTCAAAATTATTGTAGGTAAGTTCAGCGAGTTTGAGTTTTGATAGTTCAGAGGAATAACTCCGGCGCAAGTAATTGATGTGTTTAGCCGCCAAACTAAAACAGCTTAAAGCATGGTGCAGGTAGCCCGTATCGGGTGCTGTACGGTATTGATTGTGCCACATTTTGCCTTTTGATTGGAGCACGGTGAACAGCCAAGGGTCGGGAATAAATTGTTTTTCCGATGGGTTGACCGTTGCCGAGCTGTCGTTAAAGGAAGGTAACAATGCCGTTAGGGCCTGTTGGCAGTTTTGCAAAGCTTTGGCGTATTGCCCGTTGGCAGCATAAGTGTCTGCCATTGCTGAGTAAATATCGGTAATATCCCGATGCTTGCTGCCATAGAGTTTATGGGCGATGGACAAGGCCAATTCAAACTGTTTGATAGCTTCTTCAGTCTTACCTTGTTGTTGGGCTAAATCGGCAATGGAATGATGAACCTCCGACACATACTCGTGTTCAGGGCCATACTCTCGGGTAAACTGCTGCAATGCCTGAAGCAGGAAATCCAAAGCCTTGTCATACAATTCCAAGCCCTTATAAGAATCTGCGATATTGGTCAACACCACGGGTTTAAAACTGTCTTCGGGGTTAATGAGTTTCAAGGCTTTATTGTACTGTTCCAGTGCTTTGGGGAAGTCTTTCCAATTCTTATAAACAATCCCTAAATCGTTGTAAATACGGGCAGCCACGTTTTGATCATTGAGTTGAAGCCTGATGCGCAGGGCTTCGCTCAGGCGGTCGGTAGCCTGTTGGTAATCCATGCGGCGGCCATAGATATTACCGATATTCTTTTGCAGCGTGGCCACGGTGGCATCTTCTATTTGGTGCAATTCAAATACCGATACCGCTTGTTGATAGACCATCAAAGCACTGTCGTATTTACCGGCGATTTCATACGCCGTTCCCAACCGCATCAGCACCTTTGCGGTGATGGTATCGGTTTCCCCAATTTGAACAATTGCGGTTTGGGCAGCCTCGCGCATGTGGTTAATGGAGGCTTGGTATTTGCGCGCCGTTTTATGGATGTCGCGCATTTTGTTGATACACTCAAACCACTGTGTCCAGTTTTTATCAATTCTAAAAGCCTCAGCCGCCCGGTCATAAATCATCAACGCCGAATCGGGTGATGATTTGAGCAAGGCATCCGCCCTCTTCACCAAACTATCCGGCGGGATATTGTTTGCCGATGACAGATGCGGTTGCCGGTCTTGCCCGATGGTAAACGCCAATATAACCGCCACCGCTGCCGACCACAAGAATAGTATATGTAGGGTTTTTAGCAAAGGGGGGAATGGAGTTATGAGTTATGAGTTATAAATTTTGCGAATCTCAGAAGTGGTGAATGGGTCATAGAGCTTTCTCTATTGTCTTTCGTCTTATGTCTTTCGTCTTATGTCTTTCGTCTTATGTCTTTCGTCTTATGCCTTTCGTCTTATGTCTTTCGTCTTATGTCTTTCGTCTTATGTCTAAAAACGAACCACTTATAGTTCGACAAGCTCACTAACCGTTAACCACTAAAAAATTCTAATTTCCCAAAATAATAGGCAGTCCGTCTTTCCCCGAACCGATGATGACCACTTTGGAATTTTGAGACTCCGAAAGCATTTGTGTGGCTTCTATCCCTTTCCAACGCAGGTATTGATCGCTCAATCCTTGGTTCACGATTTCCTGAAACGCTTTAATCCCTTCGGCTTCAATGCGTTTGCGCTCGGCTTCTTTGCGCTCTTTGGCAATTCTGAACTCGTACTGTTCTTTTTCCTGCTGTTGCACCAATTTGGTTTGAATGGCTTGTTCAATGGTAACCGGTAATTTAATCGAGCGCAGGTTGACGGCTTTTAACTCTACGTATTTGGCTCTTAGGGTGCTTTCCACCATAGCTTGTATGCCAAAGCGCACAGAGTCGCGCTTGGAGGCATAAATTTCTTCGGGCGTATATTTACCAATCACCTCGCGCGAAGCAGAGCGAACCACATCGCGAACAATTTTATCCCCATAGTCGGGGCCTATTTCTTCGTGCAGATAACCGAGTTTTTCGGAAATCGGGTTAAACCTCACCGATACATCAATCGAAATAGGCAAACCGTCTGTAGAAAGCACGTCCAGGTTTTCCTCGCGAATTTGCTCCCGCATGTCGTAAACAAACATCGTATTCCAAGGGGCAATGACGTGAAAGCCCTGTCCGTAAATTTTATCTTTGACCAAACCGCCGCTAAATTTTTTGAAAAGGATTCCCTTTTCGCCGGTGTTGATGGTCAAAAAAATGTTGCTGGTAATGGTAATGAGCAATACGATACCCACAGCAATAATACTCAATAAGCGAATCATTTTGGACTGGTTCATAGTGTTAGATATTTTTGATTTAAGTGAAACAGTAACTAATATATTAAGCGCAAAATAAGGCTAAAAAGTTTCCATTCGAGTTTATTGTTCAATATATATTGGTATCGAAAGGGTTACCTGTGTTCCTGCGGGTTCTTGATTGGGGGTGAAGAGGTCGGTAATCGTTATCTGAATAGGTTTTTTAAGTAGCCGGTTTAAGATGGACAAACGAGCTTGGGGATTCACCGAACCAATTCCTGCTCCATGCCGCCCCTGTGTGCGCTCTTTAGCACTTGCCCGTCCAATGCCGTTGTCGGTAATGATACATTGAAGCACATCGGGCAAAATTTGCTCAAAATGTATGGTCAACAGGCGACTGCCCTCTGTTTTACTCAAAAGCCCATGTTGCAGGGCATTTTCAATATACGGTTGTATGAGCATGGGCGGAATACCGATTTCGCTTGGCAAGATTTCGGGGGATATGGTTAGTGTATAGGTAAATTTGTCTTTAAAGCGCAAGGACTCAATCTCTAAATACAGATGGAGATATTCTATTTCGTCTTCCAAACTGATATAAGAGTGTTGAGAATAGTTCAGCACTTTTCGAATAAGGGTTGAAAATACAGACAAATAACGGTTGGCAGATATTTTGTCGTTCTCGGTGATGAAATACTGTATGGCATTGAGCGAGTTGAAAATAAAATGGGGGTTCATTTGCGAGCGCAGAGCCATTTGCTCCGATTCAATCATTCTGCGTTGCCATTCGTTCCGATCTTTGTAATAGCTCAAAACAGCGTAGCCGATGGTCAGCACCATACCCAAAGTTAGGAGGGCTACCAGCAATTTAAAATACCAAGTTTTCCAAAACGGCGGGGTGATGTAAAGGGTAACGATTGCGGCTTGCCGGCTGATGCGCCCCCAGTTGTCGAGGGCCGCAACTTTAAAAATATGTTTACCCTGTGGCAGTGCCGGATATTGAACCGAAGTATTGGTGGTCTTTTGCCATGTTGGGTCAATACCCTCCATTTGGTAAAGGTAGTTCAGTTGCCCGTCCGAACGATAGGATAACCCCGTAAATGCAATGCTGAGGTTGTTTTGGAGATAGGTCAACCGGTAAGCATTTCCGGGCGGAAGGGTTTGATTCCACACGGTTACTCCGGTGATGTAAACAGGCGGTAAAATGGTATCGGGCGGCAAGGCTTGGGCAGACAACAATGTTAAGCCCTGCACCGTAGCGACCCAAACCGAATCGCCGTTGACCCATACATCATTGACAAAACCGGATGCCAGTCCGTCCAATTGGGTATAAGTGGTGATGTTGACCGACTTCGGGTCCATTTCTGACAGCAAGATGCGGTTAAGCCCCTTATTGGTCGCCACCCATGCCCGCAATTGGTCATCCACAAACAAGGCATTGCAAGTGTTGCTGTTCAATCCGTTGGCAGTTGTCAGATGGATGACGGTGTTGTTCAGTTTGACCAATACCCCTGTATCGGCCGTCGCTATCCACAAACGGCCGGAGTGGTCTGCTTTCAGGTCGTTGATGGGTTTAGACAGGAGGGGGGCTTTGTTGCCAAGGTAATAGTTATTGCCGTTTTCGTGGCGATACAACCCAACAGCAGTACCTATCCAAAGCATATCGGACGGGTCAGTACATAGGGCATTGACTTGTTGCTTGATTGGAAGGATGGTGGTTTCGGCACCCGTTTTAGTATTGATTTTTGCCGGAAATTGGTATTTACCCACCCATATCAAGTCGTTGCTGGCATCAACCAAAGCAGTAGTCGGGGTAAGGTTCAGCAAAAACCAATCGGCATTGGGGTTCATAAAAAACAGCCCCCCATCGGTGGCCACCCATTTATTGCCCGATGGGTCAATCATGATGTCGTTTACGCGGTTAAAAACATGATCGGGCGAGTTGCTTTCATACACTTGCCATTTGCCGGTGTTTGCCGGCTTATTCGCCACACTACCCCTGCCCGTGCCCACCCAAACATTGCCGTCGGGCATACCGGTTACGGTGTAAATATCATTTGCCGGCAACCCGTCGGAAGTGGTAAAAGTGTAAACATCGGGGTGGGTCAACAAAAAAACACCATCGTCTAAGGTGGTAAACCAATAATTGCCCTCACGGTCTTTAAAAATAGCAGTAATGGTTTTTCGGGGCAAAAAAGACTTCACCTGTAACTGCGGTGTTTGGAAGTTGGTACAACGGTAAGCCCCGCCCCCCCAAGTACCAATCCATAGCGTTTGATTATCGGTTTCGCGCAAGGTACAACTCACCGGCTGCCGGAAATAGCTTTTTTGATTGGGCAACAACTCCTGAAGCAACGGATTAGGTTGGTTGTAAAGTGTGTTTTGGTAAGCAATAGCCGCATCGGGTCGGCCGGTGAGCAACCAAAGTTCCTCCTTTGTTTTTTCGTCTAAGTTGTTGGCATATAACGCCGGCACATCCGCCGGTCGAAGGTAGGTGGAAAAGGTTACCCCGTCAAAACGGCACACCCCCAATGCGGTAGATAACCAGATAAAGCCCTTGTTATCTTGTGCGATATTGTAAACCTGCATAGTCGGCAAACCTTTGTCAATGCTGTAATGCAAATACAACGGCTGTTGGGCTACAACACCGGTCATTCCGAGTAATAGTCCCAAAACCACCCTCCAAAATATGCTGCACGGCTCATTCATTGGCTAAAATTACGAATAAACAAATAGGGTGTTCGCTAAAACTCAAAATATGCCTATATTGTGCAAAAATTGCCGATGTTCTGATCTTTTAACAATGACAACAAACGTCCTGTTCAAATCCTAGCTGATCATCACTGCAATTTCAAACCAACCATCAAGCTACTCATTGCCAAATCCATATTTGCTAAAGTTTGACCTTTAGCCAAGCAACATTAAAACAAGAGCTAACCGGACTACACAATAACCAACATTCATGGAAGAAACACCAATAGTACGAGTATTAACCAATAAGGAGCGCAACCTAATAGTCGAGAGGGATTTTTTACCCCACATGAATGCCCTTCTCAATTTCGCCTACCGGTTAAGTTATGACGAAACACTGGCCGAAGATTTGGTACAGGAAACTTTTTTAAAAGCCTGTCAATCCATCGCTTCCTTTCAGGTGGGAACTAACGCAAAGGCGTGGTTGTTTACCATACTACGGAACATATTTATTAACAACTATCGAAAAAAAACCAAGCAACCTCTTTCCGGAACGATGGATGATGCCGAAAAACGCCTTCAACACTTGGACGGAGCGACCGCCAACAATATAGACTTTGGCGATGAAACCTTTTCGGAAATGCTTGGCGATGAAGTGTTGGAAGCCTTAGAGGCCGTGCAAGATGATTTCAAAACCATTATCTTATTAGATTTGGAAGATTTTAAGTATGCCGAAATGTCTGTCATATTGAATATCCCTCCCGGGACAGTTCGCTCTCGCTTACATCGTGCCCGCAAGACCCTGCAAGAGAAACTATTTGATTACGGCCAAAAAATGGGTTACAACAAGCATCCCAAAAAAAAGAAGAACGAGAAACGCAATACCGATAACAGCAAAGACCCATCGAAAGAATAACCCGATCGGAAACAAGCGGCAACAGATAGAAGGGACGGGATTAGGTTGTTCATCATTTACAGTCCTGAATGCTTCCGATATTGGAAGAGCCTCGGCGAAAAATAAAATTACTTGGGTTATCGTTCTGAGAGAACCAATACTCCATGAAAACATTCGCGAATGGGGGTAATTGATGATGCAGAAAAAAAAAGCAGAAAAAATTTTTACTTTCTACAACTTTCTATAAATTTGTTTGTCTAAAACTGAATTTCTTTACAAAAAATATAAACCTGAATATGTCTAATAGTCCAAAATCAAATGCCATGAAAAACAAAGAAAATGTCGGCAATCGGGAAAGTAAAACCACTACGGATAATGAAGGTGGTCTGAATAGTACCTACAAATCAAAACAACTCCCCAACGAAGTAAAACAAAACCATAGAACGGGGCACAATACCTCACAGCCCCGAACGCTCAAAGCGTTTTTAAGCGATAAATTGCCACACAAAACCGTGTCGGACAAACTCGCACTCTCCATCAAAGAAAAAATAAAAGCATTTCACTTATAATTTCACTTGCCTGTCTGTAAAGACTTGGTAGCTGGATAATGATAGTTTTCCTGTTTATGGAGTATTCCGTTAGGGCTGATTTGCCCCTATCGGGGGTGATTTCAAATAGACCGTCTTTATATCCTATACCTACTCTCCTCCACAAAATAGCGGCAATTTCAGTCAACAGATACCAGCAGTATGTACATAGAGGAGTTATACCAATCTGTTGTAAAAGGAAATTACCGCGCCTTGGCCCGTGCCATCACCATCGTAGAGAATGAAATCGAAGGGCACGAGCAACTATTAAAAATGCTTACTTTCCACAATACTGCTCCAGTTATAGGAGTAACCGGTCCTCCCGGGGGCGGTAAAAGTTCATTGGTCAATGCCATGATCAATGTTTTGCTCCATCAAAATGCTAAAATAGCCATTATCGCGGTTGACCCTACGTCGCCCTTTAACTATGGTGCCTTGCTTGGCGACCGCATCCGTTTGAGCCAACATTTTAACAAC
Organism: uncultured Bacteroidota bacterium; assembly: GCA_937907475.1. Taxonomy (GTDB): domain Bacteria; phylum Bacteroidota; class Bacteroidia; order Chitinophagales; family UBA2359; genus UBA2359. Next base: position 11,774 of record CALCIK010000113.1, read on the forward strand.
CCCGATATATATATTCGCTCCTTAGCCACAAGGGGGTCATTGGGCGGGCTGTCCGATAAAATCATAGAGGTCATTGATGTGGTGCGAAATGCGCCGTTTGATTATATTTTTGTCGAAACAGTAGGGGTGGGACAATCGGAAGTAGAAATAGCCGGGCTTGCCGATACGACCATCGTGGTCATGGTGCCAGAAGCCGGAGACGATATTCAAACGATGAAGTCGGGTATCATGGAGATAGCCGATATTTTTGTCGTCAACAAAGCCGACCGAGAAAATGCCGATGCCTTTGCCTACAACCTGAGCAAAATGCTCCACGAAAAACCGATGAGCAATTGGAACGTTCCGGTCATAAAAACCGTAGCTAAGAACAATATGGCTGTTACCGGTATTGATGAACTCATTCGTCAAGTACAACTGCATGGGCAAAACATGCAAGACAACCCTAAAAAGGCCTATCTCCTTGCCCAAAAAGCACTCCACCTCATCCAAAAACAACGCATGAAAGATATAGACCGGTATCAACTCACGCAACAGATAGCCCAACAACTCGCCCAACACACCAATTTTAATCTTTACCGGTTTATAGAGGCGTTTCAACATTAACAGAGGCGGGGGCTATTGTTTTGCCTCAAATTCGCCCGTTTAGACAAGTTTTTCCCCTCTCACACAATTCGACACAAGACATTGTTGTTTTTATACCATACAGTATGTTTGATTCGCAAATAAAGCAGTATCTTTGCAGGCTATGAGGACAAATAAGTTTTGGGGCATTTGGGGAGTGATTCTGCTTTTGTCTGTATTTTTAACGAGCGGCTGCGATACCTACCAAAAACTATTGAAGAGTAGCGACTATGACCTCAAATTAGTGAAGGTCAAAGAGTTCTATAACACCGGGGAGTTTGATAAAGCACTCCCATTGTTTGAGGAGTTAATGGGAATTTACAGAGGCACTAAAGATGCCGAGAAATTGTATTACTACTACGCCTATTGTCACTACGGGATGGAAGATTACTTATCGGCATCGCATTATTTCAAAACCTTTATTTCCGCCTATCCACGAAGTATTTATACCGAGGATGCGCAGTTTATGATAGGGTATAGTTTTTACAAAATGTCGCCCCAAACCTCATTGGAACAAGGTAATACCCAAAAAGCCATAGAAGCTTTACAGCTATTTGCCAATACCTATCCAAACAGTTCAAAAGTAGAACGCTGCAACAACTTGATTGATGAGTTGCGCGAAAAATTAGAAAACAAATCTTACGCAACTGCCGAGTTGTACTACAGAATAAAAACTTACAAAGCAGCAGCTACCGCGTATCGCAATATCCTGTCGGAGTTTCCCGATACCAAACGCAAAGAAGAAATCATGTTTAAGGTGGTAAAGTCCAATTATTTACTTGCCCTTAATAGTATTGAAGAAAAAAAACGCGAGCGTTTTCAACTTGCCATTGATGCTTATGCTGAATTTGCCGAACAGTATCCCGACAGCAAATACCACCGTGAAGCGGAAAGAATATTATCACAATCTACCGATAACCTATCAAAAATCAAAACAAATGCCCAGCAATAAAAAGAAAAAGCAGTACAATATCAGCCCCCATATCGAGGCGCGAAACATGTCAGAAATTGCAGCAAAAACAGGTAATGTTTACCAATCCATCAATGTTATCGCCAAACGGTCTAATCAAATTGCCGTTAAATTAAAGGATGAGTTGCATACCAAAATTGAAGAATTTGCATCCAGCACCGATTCTTTGGAAGAAGTGCATGAAAACAAAGAACAGATAGAAATTTCTCGGTTCTACGAAAGAATGCCACACCCCACTTTGTTAGCATTTGAAGAGTTTGAGGAAGATAAAATCTATTATCGCAATCAAGAGATCGAACCGAAAGAGGAAACCGTAGAGAAAAGTTAATACAACCCTTTAAGGTGGTAGAAGGCAATACTCCTTATTTAGAAGGGAGTATTGCCTTTTGTAATTTATACAATTTCACCTACCTAACCCTAACCGTCTTTATTTGCGATGACTTTACAAGGCAAGAAGATATTACTCGGTGTTTGTGGCAGTATCGCTGCGTACAAGGCGGTTATATTGGTTCGCCTATTGGTCAAGCAAGGGGCAGAGGTTAAGGTCATCATGACTCCAAGTGCAGCCGGATTTGTCAATCCGCTAACCTTTTCGACCTTATCCAAAAATAAGGTATTGCTCCAATTTTCCGAAAAAGACGAACAGCTTTGGAACAATCATGTAGAACTCGGTTTGTGGGCCGATATGATGGTCGTAGCCCCGACATCGGCAAATACCATTGCAAAAATGGCCAATGGCTTATGTGATAATTTGCTTTGTGCCACTTATCTCTCGGCTCGGTGTCCCGTGTTTGTTGCCCCCGCTATGGATATAGATATGTGGTTGCACCCTACTACGCAACGAAATATGCAGTTGCTCACCAATGCCGGCAATTTCATTATTCCCGTTGGAAACGGGGAACTGGCAAGCGGGCTATGGGGTGATGGCCGTTTGGCTGAACCCGAAGAAATCGTTGCTTTTTTGATTCAACATCTTTCCCAAACTCAGGAAGCTGCCTCCCAATTGAAAAATCAACGCCTGCTGATTACCGCAGGGCCCACCTACGAACCTATTGACCCGGTACGGTTTGTGGGCAACCGCTCGTCGGGCATTATGGGAATCGCTTTGGCACAAGAAGCCTTAACACGAGGGGCTTCGGTTTGTTTGGTCATGGGACCTACAACTCAAACACTGCCTCAACACCCCAATTTGAACATCATTCGCGTAGAAACCGCAGAAGAAATGTATCAGGCAACTGTGCAACATTTTGCACAAACCGATATCGCTATTTTGTCCGCCGCAGTGAGTGATTACACCCCCGCACACCCTCATACTTCTAAAATAAAGAAACACACAGACGAGTTTAACTTGTTACTACACAAAACCAAGGACATATTAGCCTACTTGGGCACTATAAAACAAGAAAGGCAGTTTTTAGTAGGGTTTGCATTAGAAACCGATAACGAAATTGAAAATGCCCTAAAAAAGGTAAAAAACAAAAACCTTGATTTTATAGTCCTCAACTCCCTCAAAGATGAGGGAGCAGGGTTTAAACATGCCACCAACAAAATCACCATCATTGACAAGTATGGCAACCAATCCGCTTTCGCGCTAAAAAATAAAAGCGAAGTGGCAAAAGACATCTTGGACAAAGTCGCTGAAATGCTAAAAATCAAATGATTCTTTCGTTTTCGTGAAACTAAGTTCAAAAAAACATAACTTTGAGGTAGCAATAAGCGTACTATTTGTGTGATATACTCCCATATTAACTTGATAACAAAATTGCCCAACTGATATGAAAAATCTCTTCGCCTTAATAATAGGACTCCTGCTTGCCGCTTCAACTGCCTTGCAAGCCCAAGAACTCAATGCACAGGTCAATGTACAAACCCCTCAATTGAGAATGACTGACCCCAAAGTGTTTCAAACTTTGGGCAATGAAGTGAAAGAATTTTACAACGGTCGCAAATGGTCAGACGATATATATGCCGCCAACGAGCGCATCAACTGTAGCTTCTTAATCACCATTACAGAAGAGATTTCCAATACACGGTTTAAGGGAACGCTTACCGTACAATCGTCCAGACCGGTTTACAACTCTAATTACGAAAGCGTTATCATCAATCATCAGGACAAACAAATCGAGTTTGACTATGCCGAGTATCAACCCTTGGAGTTTAACGAGAATGCCTACTTGTCAGAACTCACCTCTCTCCTAGCCTACTATGCTTTTATCATCGTTGGATATGATGCCGAGAGTTTTTCACCCGGCGGAGGAACACCCCTGTTTTTAAAAGCACAAAACGTGGTCAATACCGCGCAGGCTTCTAAATCCAAAGGATGGCAATCATTTGATGGTACCCGCAACCGTTATTGGCTCGTACAAAACCTGACCGATACCAAACACAAACCCTTGCGCGATGCCTACTACCGTTACCACAGACCCGGTTTGGATAACATGTTTACCAACCCCACCGAAGCACGCGCTAATATTATCAGTGCCCTTGAAATGGTAGGCGAAACCCACAATAACAATACAAACTCTATGGCAGTAGATTTATTTGTTTCTGCTAAAGGAACCGAAATCACCAATATTTTTGCCGATGGCTCTGTCCTGCCGCCCGATAAAGTCAAAGTGTTGAACGTCATGTCTAAAATTGATGGTGCTAACATGCCTTTGTACAACCGCATCAATGCTTCTACTTCCGGTAGGGATATTAACATGCCCAACAGCACGATGGACCCAAGACCAAAAGGGGGTAGCCCACAATTACAGATGCTTGAAGAGAAGTAGTCAATTCTTCGAGAGATTGATTTGATTTCTTATTGACATTGGATATTAAAACGAGCAGCACTTATTGCGATAGGTGCTGCTCGTTTTTTTATGGACAAAAGTAACAAACCCGATTAGCAGCGTTGGAAACTCTTTCGGGTTCTATTGTAAACCCTAACTCTTAAATTTTATACGGAATAGTCCCAAAAAAAGTTGGGGTTCT
>CALCIK010000114.1 GCA_937907475.1 uncultured Bacteroidota bacterium
ATGAAACGTTCTTGCTCATAAATGAAACGTTCTTGCTCATAAATGAAACGTTCTTACTCATAAATGAAACGTTCTTACTCATAAATGAAACGTTCTTACTCATAAATGAAACGTTCTTACTCATAAATGAAACGTTCTTGCTCATAAATGAAACGTTCTTGCTCATAAATGAAACGTTGTTGCTCATAAATGAAACGTTGTTGCTCATAAACGAAACGTTCTTGCTCATAAACGAAACGTTCTTGCTCATAAACGAAACGTTGTTGCTCATTTTTATCTGTAACTCCGCATTAAAAACAGAACGCTTCACTATGAACAGTCCTTCATTGCTGACTTGATGACAAAAAATCGAAAAACCTATTACCTAAGCACTGCGGAATTACAGATTGATCTTAAACCCTAACTCTCACTCTGTTTTACGGAATATATATTAAGTTTGTTAGCAACTAATCAGGAGGTTGACCCTATGCTACTACTGGTTTTGGCAATAATGCCAAAGCACAGAGTTCATCCCAGATATTTTTACCTTGTTTAATAGTGGTATCAATCACTGAACGCAAGACAGCATAATGCTCCTGTCCGGACTTAAATTGGCCTGAGATTTTCAGTTTAACCTTGATGTTTCTGATGCCACGTTCCGAAGCGTTATTGTGAAAGGGGACGTGGCTGTCATAGAGGAAGATGGTTAAGTGTTCTTTGTGTTTAATCATTGACTTATAAAAGGTAGTTGTTTTAGGGCTGTTTCGCTTTTCAATGGTGGTGTTTAGTAATAGTCTTAACTGATCTTCTATTTTTATAGCGGCAATATCCTGTTTTTGATAAGGGTCTTCTTGATTTTTTTGAGGGCAATAGCCTCGTTTATCCAAACTGCAAAGTCGGTCGCCCACTGCGTTTGCTCCAAATCACAGAGATACTGTAGTTCTCTTAGCAAGTGAACCAAACAGAGTTGATGGGAAAAGGCAGGCGTACTTAAATGCGGGGTATAGCGGTCAGAAATTAGGCAGGCATTTTTTAAACCTTCGGGAAAAAGACTTTGCACCACCGTACCGCTTCGAGTTGACTGCGGACTGATAAAGGTGTATTCTTCCGTTTGCCATATCCAAATCCATTGCTTCTGCCCTTTGACCTTACAAGAGGTTTCGTAGGCACCCACCGCTTTACTATTGCCTAATCTTTTCTTTAATCTCATTATAAATGCTTTTGCTTTGCCCGATGCAGTACGCAATATGTTAGCTATGCTGCCCTCACTTAGCTTTAAACCAAACAAGTGCCTCATCATTTCCGACAGCCATTTATAAGGAACCATCTGCCGAACATTCAGATAGCAGACCATAGACATAACACTCGCCCCATATTGGATAGGTGCATTTACTCCTGAAGGATAATCCGATTGCTGACAATGACCGCATGGGCAGACAACGCTGTACTAACGGTGCTCTATATACTTGGGTACAACAGGAGGTAGTTCTATTACTTGACGCTTACTCACCAAACTGACAGGCAAACTTGATAAAGAAGAACCACATTTAACACAGTAGGTTGGTCTGTGATCAAGTACTTCGTCAGACTCTAATTTGAGCGGCAAACAATGACCCTTATGACCCGATTGCCCCCCGGAGCTGCGACCACTTTTACTGTGTAAACTCCTACGCTTGACAATAGGTCTTATATCCTGAGACGGCGAAGGCTACTGTTGCTACTATCTTTGATAATCTTTGACCGAGTACGTTCTGTTTCTAAATCCTTAATTTGTTCTCTCAACGTACATACTTCCCCTTCCAACTCAAATATCCGTTTGTGCTGATCGTTAAGTTGTCCATACAATTTTTGTATGTAGGCAAGAAACGTTATAACATAGCTATTCTTAGACAACATGGTGCCAATTTACGACTTATACACAAACCTCAACATAAAACTATAACTTTTTTACAACAACCTGAGTAGTTACAGTTATAGTCAATTTAAAGGGTTACTCAGATTAGATTTCCCCTACAAAAAACTATTGAACATAACGTGAGGGAACTTGTTTTAAGAAACAAAAATCACGAAGCATGGCGTTTTTCAAAAAAATATTGAACACCGATAACGAAAACAAACTGTCTTGGCACCCTATTCAATCCGAAGCCGATATAAACAGCATTATTGAAGAATCGCACGAAATCCCTTGTGGTATTTTTAAACACAGCACCCGGTGTTCTACCTCCGATATGGCAAAAAGCCGGTTAGAAAGACACTGGAATTTGCCCAAAGGGAAAGTAAAAATGTACTTTTTGGATTTAATAGCCCATAGAAGCGTATCAAATAAAATAGCCGAAGTCTTTAACGTTTACCACGAATCGCCTCAACTGCTGTTGATTAAAAACGGTGAAGCAGTTTATGACGACTCGCATATTGACATTACCATTCGCAATCTTGAAGAAGCATTGGCTGAAAACAATGATGAGTAATGCTGTCTATTGTTGTAAAATTGGTTACTATGATGATGTATTAGAGTTGCTATGATTTTCAACCGGTGCCATTTTTTTTAGCTTTGTGAAATTGATTAAAAAAATGCGTTGCAATATTCAAAGGACGCATAGTGTACCGTTTTTTATGGCGATGACCACCGCTCTTGTTAAGAATTGTCTTTAAAAGCTTAATCGTATCGACAATGTAATCACCTTTATTAAGCATGACACATTCTGCTTTGGCAGCATGAGCAGCATCGGTTACTTCACTTCGGGTGGCAATGCCAGATTTGTTATAGGTTTCAAGAACTTGTGTTGCCCAAATAACAGGAGCATGAGCAGCTTCACAAATCCATAATATCTCATCCTGAATTTCACTTAGCCGCTCAAAACCTATTTCAACTGCAAGATCGCCCCGTGCTATCATTACACCATACGATCCATCTTTCATAGCTTCAAGCAATAAAGATGGTAGATTGATTACCGCGTCAGGTGTTTCTATTTTTAAAATCAGTTTTGGTTTGGTTTTATATTTGTTAAATATTTTCTTAATTAATTTAAGATCTGAAGGGTTTCGCAAAAAACTGCACCCAACAAGATCGGCATGTTTTGCAATAAATGGAATGGCTTTCAAATCGGCATTGGTAAGTGGCGGTAGGTTTATCTGGGTGTCAGGTAGATTTAAGCCTTTGTCTTTTTTTATAAAAGACTTTTTTGATGAAATTCTATTAATTTTTAAAAAGGGTCTTCCATTTTTCATTATTACTATACCCTCAAATTTCCCATCATCTATAATTATTCTTTCGCCTTCTTTTAAGTTAGTAAAAACTCCAATCTCATAGCAGGCAATAGCGATTTGATTATGTTCTACTTCTTCTCCCGGTTCAACCAATAAAATTTCCATCCCTAGTATTGCTTTTAGTTTGCCGGCTTCTTTTCCTTTCCCAGGCAAATCAACACGCATTTTTGGTCCCGCAATATCCATATAAATTTTGCATGCATTACCGCTTTTATCTGCGGCGTAATGCACAGCTTCAATCAACGACAACCAATTTTTTTCATCGCCATGAGCACAATTGATACGAGCCACATTCATGCCCGCTTCAATCAATCCCCTTATCAACGGAATATTATCTTCAAAGGAGGTATCAAGTGTAACCATGATGTGAGGAATGGAAGGATCTTTTTTTAATCCAAAAAGATCGGCAGTATATCTATTTAATGCATTTTGCGCACTATAATAATCCAAGTCTGATATTTCATTTTCATTCAAGGTAGCACCCAACCTTTGCCTGATAGATTGCACTTGTTTTAAAATATGACTTTCTGAACTTGCTAAACTTGACAAACCTGCTTGATGCAAGTTATCCTGTAATAAGCGAATGTCCTCATTTCTTAGGGCAAGATATTGGATAAGATTTGTTGCGCTTTTTTGTTGCAATATATGTAGCGAAGAGATAAGTTTTTTGCAATTTGAACTCGCATTGGTTATTTTCTTTTCGAGTACCTGCAAATCGTGTTGAAGTAGTTTAAGGCTTTCCATGATATTTTTAATGATGTGCAAAGTTAAATGAATCTGCAAGTTTGTTAACAGATAAATATCAGAGGATAACAGATTTAACAATTAGTTTGCATTTCATCAGGCAAGCACTATCTGTCAACCGAAAGCTAAACTAAAAAAAGTCTAAACTCTCACAAACTACTTCACACCGTATTAATGCAATGTTAGCGACTGTTCATTTATCTTCCGATACCACTACTTCAACTTTTATTCTGTCAGGGTCTTCAAAAAATACTGCATAATAATCAGGAGCTACAGCAAACGGATGCTGGTCTGCATATAAAATGGTGATGTTTCGTTTCTTTAATTCCTTCGTCAATGTGTCAACAAATTGTCGGGAACTGCAATGAAATGCAAGGTGATTTAATCCCGTTTTTTTTCTGTGATAAATACTGTCAAGGTGCTTTTCCTCTGTCTGCACGAATACAATATAAGTGTCGGCGAGTTTGAAACTAATTCCACTGTTCCACTTTGCAGATATTGTGTAGGAGAACTTTTTAGTAAGCAGCCATTTCCAAAACTGTATGGATTTTTTCAAGTCGGAAACATAAATTTCAACATGATGAAGGGTTCCTTCCATAAGTATTATGTTATGTGTTGTCGGTAGATATTCTTTCTTTTGGAATTGATAATGACATGCAACAGGTTATCTCATAAAGATAGCTGCAAATGGTAAACTCAATCACCATATAATTAGCAAGACTTGAAAAAATATAAACCAAAACCCAAAGACTATTATAGGTTCCACTATTCCCAAAGGAAATCTAACTATTGTTATGATGAAATCCTCGTTCGTTTTTTTTTCTTTTTAATGTCCGCTAACGTCAGCCTTCTAAAAATAATATTCAACCCTCAAATATAAGCCGATAAACCGCATTTCGTTGACCTGCCCATGTTTATCGGGTTTTTTACGGATTGGTTTGCTCTATCCATACATTGCCTGTAATGCCGTTGTTCCAAACAACTTGTATGCTGTTGGTGCCCTGCCCCGATACAATTGTGCCGCCTGTAACCGTCCACATATAGGTAGCGCCTGTCACATCGGGCACCGAATACATTTCGGCACCATTTATGCAAACGCTGCTGCTGCCGGTAATGGCTATGTTTTCACAAGGGCAGCCATTGGGGAAATAGGTGTCAATAATGTTTTGCATGGCGATGACCGCTGAGTCGCCGTGTGAAGTATTATATTGAGTAAGCCATACATTGTACCAGCCATTTTCATAATCGGGATTGCCACCGGGCGGGACAGGGCCATTAAAATATTCTATAGCGTGCTCATTAAACTGCTCGTTGTTCATCGGGATAAGGGATTTATAGTGTACCAGACGATCACAAATCAAAGGAGATGCCGGCAAATTATTGTCTGCTATTGCCTGGGCAAGGGATTCATTATCCTGCGGATGCACCCCCCAGAAATGAATCAAGGGACGCAAATCAGCGCCGGCTGCTATCGATAACTTCAATATGCGATCATCTATATTACTCTCCGGCACCGGTGTAACGCCATTGTTGTAATCTACATTTAGCTGGGTGTAATAATTCTCGAGCGCTTCCCATCCGAATAGGGCCGCTATTTCAACATATTTACCATACCCGCGATGTTGATACCTGACCTCATCTAAAGTGGTATTAGAGATATCCATAGGATTCCCCATTCGGAAATTGTGCGTTACCATCCAGTTTGTTGCCGACTGATCTCGACCTCGCCAATACTGGTTATCAAACGACCAGCCAAATGCGCTATCAATGTCTATATTATATAATTGATTAAAAATGGCTGCGGAGAGCAGATTACAAAGGGCCTCTGCTTCTCCCGGAAATTTTGTCATTAACTGCGCATGTCCAAGTTCGTGGAATTCAGACTCCCACAAATTGGCGGCTCCGGGCGTTAAAAACCAATGTGTACTATTACCATTTTGAGAAGCAGTTGGGTCATAAAGCGTATTGATTTGCGGGTAGCCAATACCATAATAGCCCGGGTGCAGAATACGTACATCTTGCATGACATAGAGAATGTGGTTATTGCGAATATGCGGATACCCCACCAAATCTGATACGACATCCATGCGTGCATCCCAGTCAGCCATCAACGTTACCGGGTCGTTGTAGTTGTATATAAAACTCGTTGGTACCTGCATCATAAATTTTTCAGATTCAAAATCTGCCCAGGGAGCAGGATTGTGCCTCTGAACATTTTGCCATTGGCTTAAGGTGGTAGCATCCCAGCTTTTTGCCGAAAAGAACGGTGCCGGTACTACGTTGGTTAATTCTATCTGCTGCAAACCCGCTGTAGCCTGGTAGGGAGTAATGATATAAATTCCACCTCCGAATGGATTTGCTATTAGGGTTACAGTATCTGTTATTTCAAAGGTGTTCGAAATTCTGAAAAATCTCTTCAAGGAATTGATACTGGTATTCGAATAGGGATGTGCCCCCACAGGAATTTTGAACCCTGCATTGACCATTATTTCAGGTACTTTTACTTTTCCTATCGAACCGGGTGACAGGTAATAACCAGTTGGTTTTCTGGAGGGAGTTTGTGAAAATGCCGTTGGCTCTCCCCAATCAGTGGGCATTGAAGCATTAACGGTTGCTGTGTAAACCTGATTGGAGTCTACAGGTAAGGGGCATGATCCTGGAAAATAGTCGGAAGTCAGATATTTTTTACCACTTAAAAAGTCACTGTATTGTGCTATTCTTTCTTTGGAATAAAGATGATCAAATAATTCTTGCTGAACAGTGAATATAGCCCTGTCATATTCCAGACCATCCAGTGCATCGGGAGCGTTAGGAAAACCGTTTGTTGTAGCAGTATTCAGGAAAAGAGGGCCTGCATCGGCATCATAGCAATCTATCAGGTCAAAGGCAGCTAAAATTTCCGGAAACGAATCTGCCATGTAAAAATGGTATGTTGTAATCGTGTCGGCTAATGCATTTATTTGAACTGCAGATAGAGTGGAGGTATTATTACAATGATCAAGCAACTGCTGAAAGGCGTTCAGAAGAATTGCGCTGATTACGCCGGGAGGGTAATTGATAGGTATGGTTTCGGAAAAATCAAAATTACCACCCGTTGCGATCAAGTTGCCATTAACATAAATATTGTAAGACCCATTTCCATAGCCGCAACAAATTCCGTCACCATAGCTGTCATAAATGGTAAAATGAAGGAGGTTGCCGGTGGGGTAGCAAATCGTGTCATTGTTAATGGTGCCACTCGCAACAATAGTATTGGCTGAATCTCTTATATCCCAACTTGTTTCATTGGGGTAGGTATCGGCATTGATAAGTACAATGATTTCAGCATATCCCGGTAAACACTGCGCTTGTGAGTTTACTGTTATGCACATCATGATCAATGAGCAGGCAAGTAAAATGGACTTAGTTATGTTCATGTGCTTTATTTATTACTTTAACTTATTGATTTTGGTTTTCAGCTAACATCTTCTTTAGGTGCGTTTCTTGTAATTGCAGGTAACGTCAGTTTTTAAACGTCGAGTTACGCAAAGTTTTTACGCAAAGTAAATTTTCACTATTCACTATTCACTGTGCTTGCCTAAAATAGGTTGACCTCAAAATCAACCATAAATGGAAGCGAAA
>CALCIK010000115.1 GCA_937907475.1 uncultured Bacteroidota bacterium
TTATGGCCACGAGTTGCGAAGTTATGGCCACGAGTTGCGAAGTTATGGCCACGAGCTGCGAAGTTATGGCCACGAGTTGCGAAGTTATGGCCACGAACAGCCCAATATGAGCTTAAAACAACCTGTTTTATCATAATAGTGTAAAGATGTTTATCTTTTATTAAAAACAGTAAAAAAAATTTTGAGAGAAAATAAAATGTTATTTACCTTTGCACTGCAATCTAAATGATGTTTGTTAAAAAGTCAATAGCATTAAATGTCGAACATTATTTAGCATCAAATCTTCTTGTTAAAGAACATAATTAATTAACCATAAATTTTTCACAAAACAAAACTTTTTAAAAATGGACGTTTTTAATGTTAAAAAAGGCTTTGCAAGTAACAGTGATACAGAACTGATTGACCGATCCGGCAATGTAATCACGCAAATGACAGGGAACTTAAACTTTGTAACACCCAGCCCGTCATTAGCAGATCTTACAACGGCAAGAAACAATTTTAGTGCGGCTTATTTTCATGTTTACAATGGTAATATGACCTATAAAGCCGCAAAAAAATCTACGAGAGATATTTTAGTTTCTCTTCTTACCAGAGAAGCAAAATATGTTGAGTACACCGGACAAAATGTCGAAGAAATTTTAGCATCATCAGGATTTGAGGTGTATGACACAGCAATTACAACAGCTCCTCCATCGAATATCCCGGTGATTGATAATGCTAAAGACACCGGTATTTTAGGCTCAATCAAGCTTAGGTTGTTGAAGGTAAAACATGCTGTTGTGTATGAACTTCGTTATACCAAAGATGATAACCCAACAACGGCAACATGGACTCATCTTGTTTGTCAAACCAGAACAGAATTTATTGTAAACAACTTAGCTCCCAGAACACAATATTGGTTTGAAGCCCGAAGCATCAGTACTAAAGGCGATAGCGGATGGTCTGATCCATTCAGATTTAGCCCCAGATAGTTTATCTATTCAAGTATATTCTGTATCACAAACAGCCCTTGCCTTCACAGGTGAGGGCTTTTTTGGTATAAAGGCATAGAAAGATGAATAAACTTTTTGTGGTTTATTGGGCTTGCGATGCCTTATTATTAATAGCCGAAAGCCCGGGAGCAATTAAAGAACGGTATTTAATGTGAGGTAGGTTTTAAATCGAGTTAAAATTTCGGTCTGTCAGGTTTTGATGACAACGAAACAGCCCAATTATCCCGAAGGGATATAACATTTATAGAATTTAGCCATTCAAAAAACCCGTTCGACCCCGAAGGGGTCGCATTTTCCGCCCGATAACCCTACTATAAATGTGTGAACCCTTCGGGTTCGCTAAGCAGTTGCTTATAACTGCTGCTTCATCATCCAAGAAGCTTGATAACACATAAACATCAATTTTTTAAAGCCTTTCAAAATAAGACTTGTAGAAGATTTTAATCTCAACCTTACGTGGGATTTAATGTTATCAAAAGGACGACCGGTATTTAATTCAATTGACGAGATCATTAACTTGAAATCGGAATAGGAAATCATTACCGGCACCCGTACCACACTTTTTAAACTTTTCAAGCGGGGTTTAGATTTCTTTTTTGTGGGGTGAATAAGTCTTGAAAATTACTAAAACCACAATATTCCGGTACAGTAGGAATCAAACTAAGAGTTTTCCTTAATTTGCAGGGAATTTGAGGAGCAGTTTTGTAACCATTACTGCTATAAACCAACCCAACTATTTCTTAAATAATTGCCGGTTATGCCGATTTCCTTTCCCAAAAATTGTTTTTACAAATCGGTACTGTCCGTTTTGTGGGTTGTCTTGTGCTTTGGTCATGCCAAAACGGTGTCAGCACAAACTTTTTTCCCTCCCAATATCTACGGTGATACGCTCCACGCTCCGTTCTATCACGGAGTGGCTTCGGGCGACCCGCTTTCTGACCGCGTCATCTTATGGACACGCATCACCCCGCCCAATTCCGGCACGTTTGAACTGTTTACCGATTGGCAAATGGCAACCGACACAACATTTAACACCATCATTTCTTCGGGAACGGCAATCACTTCGGAAGATGTGGATTGGACGGTCAAGGTAGATGCCGGCGGGCTGTTACCCCATACTAAATATTACTACCGCTTTGTCCTGCCCAATGGAAATACATCCGCCATTGGTCAAACCCAAACCACATCTGTCGGAAATCAAGAGCGTTTGCGTTTGGGCGTTGGGTCTTGCAGCAGTATTTTCTCCGGATATTTCAACGCCTATCGCAGAATTGCAGAGGAAACAAATTTAGATGCCTTCATCCATCTCGGAGATTATATTTACGACTTTGTTGATGCCGAAGAAGAGGTGCGTGTTCCACAGCCTTATCCCGAAGTCCCCCAAAACCTAGCCGAATGGCGGGCGCGACACAGCTATTATTTACTAGACCCCGATTTGCGGGCAGCACGTCAACGGCTTCCTTGGATAGTGATTTGGGACAACCACGATATTGAGCATGACGATCCTTTAGATATATCAGGGTCCAAACAGGCTTTTTGGGAATACCTCCCTATTCGTATGCCCGACATAACATCATCCAATTTGATTTACCGTTCCATTCGGTTTGGCAACTTGGTTCATCTTTTGATGTTAGATGTATTGTGTCATCGCGGTGAAAGCGAGATTCAACCCGGCGTTCCAAGCATGATGGGCAACACACAATACGACTGGTTGACGGATGAATTGACCAATTCCGATGCCGTTTGGCGGGTCATTGGCTCGTCCAAGATGGTGGGCACATGGTCTATTGAAGGGTTGCCGCCTTTGGGGTTTGGCGATGGTGATGTTGCAGACTTAAACGCTTGGGATGGTTTTACAGAAGAACGTTTGCGGGTCTTACATCTCCTTGCCGATAACAATTTGTCAAACAATATCTTCATCAGCGGCGATTCTCATATCTCGATGCTGATGGATTTACCCTTCGACCCGATGGATTCCCTTCAATACGACAAACATACCGGCGAAGGCTCGGTAGCCGTAGAGATGTTGCCCACAAGTATCAGCAGGGGAAACTTTGATGAGTCCGGTATTCCGCCCACGTTCATCAATATCATTTCAAACCTGTTCAGAAATCTAAACCCCCACGAAGTTTACAACGAATTAACCCAACACGGCTACGGCGTTTTAGACATTTCTGCCGATAGCACGGTGGCAGAAATCAAATATAATCCCATCTCAACCGATTCCGACCAACAAAACATCGGGGTCAGAATGGTTACCTATGCAAACGAAAACCATTGGCGCAGACAAAACACGGTGTCCATCGAACCTGACCCAAGTTCCATGCCGCCCAACATGACCATTTACCCCAACCCGGCAAAAAACACATTAGTGGTAAAATTTTTAGAACCACCCACCCTCAACGAAACCGTTCATTTGACCAATCTCGAAGGTAAAACAGTCTTATCTGCCCCAATAAAAAATCTACTTACTCAAAATCAATTGCAATTCGATGTTTCCAAACTTCAAAAAGGAATCTACATCGTTTCTTTTATGGGAAAAGGAATCTTGTTTAGTAAAGAATAGATTCTTTTTGATTTGCGATTTTAGACAATAGACAATAGAGACGTGTCCCCTAATTGATAAAAACACGAGATCAGCCATTTACACATAAAAAAATCCCCTTTTTCCAAAGGGGGCTGGGGGGATTGCAACAAAGTCTATGGAGATTTGCATCAAAATCTAAGGAGATTTACCCCTATAAATGTTCCTATTTAAAAAGTAAATTAAGGCTTAAAGATTTGAAATACTGATAGCAATATCAATTTCAAGAAGTTAATTTTTATTCAATAATCGAAGATTCCCTTCAACCGAAAAACAAACAATTCCGGCTTGAGTAAAATACAATTGGTCGAAATCGGATAACTCTGAACAAGCCAACGTTTGCATAATAGCCCCATCTTCCGTTCGGCGGATGATTAATTGGTTATCAGCAGGTTCAAATATAATACCTTCCTGTTTATTTTGTGGTTGATAAGCAAAGTGTTTTAACGAACCAATTACCCCATGATTACCTGTCAATTGCAATTGTAAATCGCTAATCTTACAGTAAGACGATACCAAAGTTGTTTCTTGATTACCCGTGTTGGTGCGGTAGGTTACGATGCCTTGATTGCCCTGTAAAAGCAGGTCTTGAATGGCAAGCGGGCATACAGCAGAAGACAGATTATTGCCCGAATGGTAAAACACAAAGCGTTTACCCCCGACAAGTTGCCACATTGCCCCTTGCGACATCATAATCCCTTTGCCAAACACAGGCGTTTGGGTAACCTCAATAAATTTACCTCGAATATTGTCGAGATGAACCACCTTGAGGTAATCATCTTCAACAACTGCCAATAGATTTTGAAATTGCATCAGTCGGGCATCTATACCAATCGAAATGTTTTCAAAAAAGGTAATCCCCCCTTTGTTGTCAAGTGCTCCAAGTGCTTCACCTTTTCTTACTACTATATTGATGGTGCTAACAAAAATATCATCAGCAATACTTAGGTCAAATTGGTGGATAATTTTTGCAGATCCACGTTGAGACAAATCGAAAACAATCCATTGACGATTGGTTTTCAGCACCCCTTTATTGACAGAAACACTCCAATCAAGCACAGTTTCATCAGGCAAGGGTAAATAAACCATTTTCACATCGAGGCTTCCGGTCAATACATTGACAACCGGTGCGGCAGGTATATTGAAAGGATAACCGGTAGCTGTCGCGCCTGTGGTTAAGTCAATAGGCATTCTATGTCCGTGTAAAAACATGGCTTCAAATTGTTGTTGTAAAGAAATATCTGCAACCGGCCGGTAACATTTTGGAATGGTCAACTGCGGCACGGCAGCAAAAACAGGGATTTGTTTAATCATTCGCTCGCGCAAAGTAGGGTAGGAGGGTAATACCCCTTTAAAAGGGTGAGTATAGGTGAGCAATTGAAACAACAAAACCCCAAAAGCAAACAAATCACTCTCGCGACTAACCAACCCACCATAATAGTAATCCCGAATTTCATCCAGCAAAGTACCCGAATGTGCCTGCACCGAAGTGCCATAAGAATCGACATCAATCAGTTTTACTTCGTCTGTATTTGGGTTAACCAAAACATTCAGCCCACTCAAATCTCCAATCACAATACCCTGTTTGTGTGCCTGCAACATGGCGTTCTGCAAACTAAGAGCAATTGCTCTTTTGCGAACATCGGTCAGTTGATGTCGTCTGCAAAAAGGCTCACTAAACAATGCGGTTAAGGGAACAAATGTTTGTGGGATATAAGACATCAAAAACCCCAAGCACAAACCGGTTGCACTATCATAAATCAACTCCAGAGGTTTCACAAAACAATGACCATCCAACACACCCAATGCTTTAACCTGCTCCTTTCGAATGGCGTTTTGTTGGTTGAGGTACAATTTAGCCACCATATCGGGCAGTTCCGGGACAAGCAATATGCGTCCTTCACCCCCTCTATGTATTTCGGCATGGTCGTTCAGGGTAATTTTCTTTCCACTTTGGGTAATGGCGTTCATGGTTGGGGTTGGTTTATTGGTCAAAAAAAGATAGGACAAAAAAATGAATGACCAAAGGAAAGGTGTGGATAACAAGCAATCAATTTATGAATTGCAAAACCGAACAATCGCCAAATCATCGGCAGGTTGGAGATAATATCTATGTTGCAAAATGTTACACTTTCGCGACAACATACTGGCCGAACCGGCTAAGGAGTTGTCGTTTAATAAATAAGGTAAGACCAAATCATGTTGCGAAATCAAAGGTTGTGCGGGATTGGTAAAACTCAATATCCCATCGGTAGCAATTGCAAATTCCTTCACACCGTCAAACTCAAGGGTTTGGCGGTGAAGATAGTTTTGTTGGTGGGTTTGGTTGTCGTCCAGATGATAAGCAGGGTAATCGGGTTGATTATTTTGGTCGAAAATAGTCGTTTGTTGGTTGATACTCACTACTCCATCACCCAACACACCTACCCACAATTCTTCATTTTTCCATACTGCCAGCAACAGTGTGTTCAATAGCTCTTCGGTCTCAAGTTGCAGCAGTTGCTTAACCCTCGACAGTTCTTTCAGATATTGACAAAGGAGTTCATGCCCTATCATAGAAGGTGGTAATCCTTGGTTAAAATCGGTATCACCAATCATCTTGCGGAACAGCTTACAGGTAAGTACAGCCGCAAAATGCGAGTCGACCCCTCCTGAACATCCATCGGCAACCAGCCCAACAAAAAAATTATGTTCCGATTGATGAGTTAGGAAAGCATCTTGGCAATGCAATTTATGGTCAAATCCGCGTTGAAGGGTGGTATAGATGGTCATATTATTTACGAGTTTAGATTTACGATTGTAGAATGTAAGAATTCATGTTTTTAGTCTTAAAGATTAAAAGCTGCCCAAAAAGTACTCTATAGTATATATTACCATGTTAATTCTCAAATAGTAATTGGCTTATAGCAACCTTTCAGACAGCTTTTAAAAATCTTAAGTCTTTTGTCTTCAGTCTAAAATCTTCCTAAAAACTAATTACTGTATTAGCAGCAGCACTAGAAATAGACCGACTAATAAACCCAATCATTCGTTTGATTTCAGCACCCGAAGTGCCCACTTGTGCCAAATGTTGGATACCCATTTCTTGTTGTGCTTTTGCAAAAGAAGCAGCATTTCCGACACCAAACAGCACGGTAACAAAAGAAAAAGCATTGCGCTCATCGGCAAAAATCTGTTTAAGGGTTCGGTTTACCATAGCAGCCGTTTGTTGAGAGCTGTTATCTTCGCCATCGGTAATTATAAACAACAGTGTTTTGGTGCTCACTCCTGAAGCTTCTAAGTTGGTGCGGTAATCGGTTGCCATTTTCAATCCCTGTAAGGTAGCATCGTAAAGGGCGGTTCCCCCGCCACACGGTTTAAACTGAAACTGAGCAATTTGCCCAATTGGTTGAAAACCGCTTTTCACTCTAACCATGGTATCAAATTCTACTACCGAAACCAATAGCCGATCTGCAATATGAGATTGTTGCATGGAAGCGGTAAAATCATTTAAAGCATGGTTAAGGTCTTGGATGTATCCCCCAACCGAGGGAGATACATCCACCACAAATACAGCGTTAACCGTTTCATCCACTTGAATGTCTTCCGGGTCAAAATTGTTAAAACTTAAGTTAAAATCGAGGTCTTGAACAAATGTGTCTTGCATGGTTTTTAATCTTTTGTGATAAAGGATATTAAAATTGAGAAAATGTTTGTTTGTAATTTAGTCTAAAACAATGTCAGCAGCTTTTGCAAAACGGATACCTTGTTTTCGAGCAGCTTCATAAATAGGTATGCCCAAATGACCAAGCCCGGGAACATCAGACATGATGTCTTCAACCACCACCAATTTAGGAGCAAGTCCCGGAGCATAATCCATCACTTGTTTCAAACTGGTTGCCACACAATGTGATTTAGCTTCTCCGGCCAGAAAAACCTGTTGATAGTTTTCGAGGGTGTGAATTAGGTTTTGGTTCAATTGTGTTTCCGGGCGGTCGGCAACCGGAATTTGAGCCATAAAAATTCCAAAGTGTTCGGTTAAGGGATATGTTCCTTTGGCAACAGCTTGATACCATTTGCCGGCGCGAGTCCAATCAATCAAAGCACTCATCAAGTCATCGTGTAAAGCAGCACCTTTAGAGCCAATCAAACAATGCTCCGGCCAAATAAAGTGAGGGAATTGCCCTTGTGCTTCCAAAGCAGCAACATACTTAATTGATTCTTGGGGCGAAAATCGGGGAGTCCAAATACCGGCGTTAATCTCGGCAGAAGTGATTTGGGTGAATGGGGGTGGAAACTTACCATCTTTATCCATCCAAAAAGAAGGATGCGAAATGTCATTAACCGGATGAGAGTCTAAGGTTACGCAGATATGGTCAATAAATTGGCTGTTGTTGCCAATAAAACCATTTAACTTTTTCATGTCTTTTTCTGCACCGGGAACATACAACGCACCATTAGGGTGACAAAAGTCGTACTGAGCATCAATAATCAATAAAGCATTTTTCTTTCTCATGGTCGTAAAAATTTGTGATTTTAAAGTTTGTGTATCAATTACACTTACCAAAACGAAAATCGTTCTTAAAAAGTTCGTGTACTTTGTACACTTTATAAAACTTTTTTTGAGCTATGTATAAATGACTGGTAATAAAATGTTTCACACGCTAATGTTTTTGAAAAGTTTTTTTAAAATAGCTGCAGTACTCAACAAACTCAAAAGAAGACAGAACATAAAACAACAGTTAAGGGAGTCAATCATTTCAACCGAATGAATCAAATTGTCCGTACTCATCTACTACAAATTACCATCTGTCCTTTCTATTTGAGCAGCTATTTGTTATCTTTGCACCTTAAAACGAACAGGTACATGACAAAAACGCTTTCTTTTTTCACCACGCCACAACTCACCCGCCTTCACACCGGTAAAGTACGCGATAGTTACAGAATAAATCCACAAACACGCCTTATAGCAGTTAGCGATCGTCTTTCAGCATTCGATTTTGTACTTGAAACCCCAATTCCCAACAAAGGAGCAGTGTTAAATAGCCTAGCCTCGTGGTGGTTTCAACAAACTCAACACCTTGTCCCCAACCATTTCATCCAACAAATAGACCCCAATATTACCTTGGTCAAAGAAGCCGAACCCATTCGTGTCGAAATGGTAGTGAGAGGCTATCTAAGCGGTTCGGTTTGGAGAGGTTATCAAGAAGGGGAACGCACTTTTTCAGGAGTAACGCTTCCTGTAGGCTTAGTTAAACATGCACGATTTGACCAACCCATCGTAACCCCTACCACTAAAGAAAAAAACGACCGACCCATCAGTGCCGAAGAATTAGTAAATGAAGGTTTTGTTACGACAGAGCATTACCTAGAAATGCACCAAAAAGCCTTATTACTCTACCAATTTGGGCAACGATTATTGGAAGAACGAGGCATTATTTTAGTGGATACTAAATACGAGTTTGGTTTGCTGAATGGTGAAATCATTTTAATAGACGAAATTCACACTCCGGATTCTTCCCGATTTTGGAGTAAAGAAGACTACCAAGCCAATCCCGAAAATGCACGGCAGATTGACAAAGAATATGTTCGCCAATGGCTCATTGCCAATAAAATAGATGGGGAATATCCCACTGCGTTGCCTCAAGAGGTGATAGAAGAAGCAGCTAAAAGGTATATTGAACTATATGAAAAGGTAACCGGCCAAACTTTTGATGCACAATCTGCAATACACCCCAAAGCGAGGATATGTGCCAATCTTTGCCATCACCAACTAATAAAAGATGCCGCAGTTGCCATTGTAACTGATGTCAAACAGGCTTTGCCTTTTTGCGAAAAGGCTAAAGAAATGTTTAAGCGTTACGACATCTTTGCAGAAGTACGGCTAATTAGGAAAGAAAGCGAAATCAATCTTTTTTTAGAAGATTACAACGATTCGGTTGAGCCGGCTGCTGTATTGTTTATCGAAGAAAATTATAGCGAGGTGATGGAAGAAATATCTGCCTATTCAAACCTGCCTATCATTACCAGCCCACTAGACGACCTAACATTGACCGAGAATCTTTATATTGATATCCAAGACATCCTTCGATGCCTCAATGTTTACCGTATTAGAGAATCGTTAATTTATGGAGAGGAATAAGTGATTTCCAGCCCTCATCAAATTAACAAATCCTTTTTTAGATTTTTCTACCTTACTTAAAACAGAATTTAGCTCCAATTTATCAGCATGAAAATAGCAATCCTTGGCTCCGGTGGGCGTGAACACGCATTAGCGTGGAAATTTGCCCAAAGTGTAGCCTCACAAAATATTTACCTCCTACCCGGCAACGGCGGCACTCATAATAATATACCCATCGACTCAACCGATTTTGATGCCATCAAAGACTTCTGTTTGACGGAAGGTATTGATTTGGTTTTTGTAGGTCCCGAAATGCCATTGGTAAAAGGCATCGTTGATTTTTTTGAAGGAACAAACATCAAAGTTTTTGGACCCTCTAAACGAGCAGCTCGCTTAGAAGGATCAAAAATTACCGCCAAAAAATTCATGAAGCATTACCATATCAGTACCGGTAGTTTTTGGTTGTTCACCAGTTTAGCGCAAGCGCATAAACTGATTGAAGACTTACAGGGGAATTTGGTGATTAAATACGATGGTTTAGCCGGTGGTAAAGGGGTATATGTCTGCTCTTCGGTAGAAGAAGCCATGACCGCTTTAGATGAACTGAATCGCGATTATAGATATAGTGAAAGCGAAGAGTTTTTAGATTTTTTGATAGAAGAAAAATTAACCGGCTACGAAATCTCCATCATCGGATTTACCGATGGACAAAACATTCAACTGCTACATCCTTCTCAAGACCACAAACAATTGTTAGACGGTGATGAAGGCCCTAACACCGGTGGGATGGGTGCTTATTGCCCACTCCCTTTTTATACTCCACAATTGCAACAGCAAATATTTGAAGAAATCATTGCCCCAACTCTAAAAGGGATTACCGAAGAAAAGGTAACCTACAAGGGTGTCATTTATTTTGGGGTCATGGTAACCGCGCAAGGCCCAAAACTTTTAGAGTACAATGTGCGATTTGGAGACCCTGAAACAGAAGTGCTATTGCCTTCCCTTAAATCGGATTTGCTGGAATTAACCTTATCTTGTTTTGACGGAACCCTTGCAGATTGCACACCGGAATTTCACCCGGGATACTTTGTAGATGTGGTCATGGCTGCAAAAGGTTATCCCAAAAGCTATACTAAGAACGATGTGATTGAAGGTATTGAGGAAGCGGAAAAGACAGCATTAGTATTTCATGCCGGCACGCAACGAATAGAAAACGGCGATATATTGACCAATGGCGGAAGAGTAATAAATGTAGTAGGGCAGGGGAGTAGCCTGCAAGAAGCAAAGACAAACGCTTACCAGGCTGTCAATAAAATTTATTTTAAAGGCCGACAATATCGAAGCGATATCGCTAACAGAAAAATGCCTGAATTGTAACAGATGAAAAGCATTGCCATTTTTATTTCGGGTAGAGGCACTAACATGCAAGCCATTGTCAATCAGATTAAGAATGGTATTTTACAGAACTTGTGCCAAGTTGCACTCGTTTTTTCCAATAATTGTCATGCATCGGGACTAACCATTGCTAAAGATAACGGACTACAAACAATGTGCTTAGAGGCAAAAGGTAAAAAACGAACAGAATACGACCGAGAGGTGTTATCAATACTCGAACCTTTAAAGGTTGATTTTGTCATCCTTGCCGGTTATATGCGCATCTTATCGCACGAGTTCATTAGAGCCTATCCAAATCGCATTATCAACATACATCCCGCCGATACAAGGCTGTACCAAGGGCTTCATGCCTACGAATGGGCTTTTAAAAATGAGCTTAAAACAACCACTATTACAGTTCATTACGTTGATGAAGGAATAGACACGGGTCAAATTATAGCCCAACAAGCAGTTGATCTCGCAGGGACAAACTCCCTTGATGAAGTAGAACAAAGGGGATTGCAGATAGAATACGAATTATACAGTAAAACTTTGGCAGACTTATTTGCAGATTAACTTCCGAGATTCTTTGAAGTTAGCTACACCATTTAACCATTATCAAGTATGTGCGGCATAGTAGGATTTACCGGAAATGAACAGGTAGTATATGACATTGTCTTAGGACTCACCTCTTTACAACACCGAGGGCAAGATGCAGCAGGGATAGTTACGTTCAAGGACTATTTTCACTTGCGCAAAGCCTTGGGATTAGTTAGTGAGGTCTTTGAAGAACGGCACATGGAACGGTTACAGGGTAATATAGGATTGGGGCATGTTCGATATACCACTCAAGGCTCGAATGTGATGCAAAACGCCCAACCCTTTTCTGCCAATTATCCTTTTGGATTGGCGATGGTACATAATGGTAACGTAACCAATTTTACCGAACTCAGGAACATCCTTTACAACGACTACAAAATACTTCCCGAAACGTCTAACGATTTGGAGCTAATACTCTATATTTTTGCATCCGAGTTGGTTAAAAAAGACCTGCAACACATCGCTCCTCGCGATATTTTTGAAGCGGTAAAAGCCACGCAGGAATTGGTTAAAGGAGCTTATTCCGTAATTGCTATTATAGCCAATTATGGACTATTGGCATTTACCGACCCTCATGGCATCCGTCCTTTAGTTCTTGGAAAAAGAAACACACCCGAAGGAACTGTTTATGGATTTGCATCCGAATCTACTTGCTTTGATTATTTGGATTACGAGTTGGTGCAAGACCTTGAACCCGGTCAAATCATTTTTATTGACAACCAAAAGGCAGTCCATCGCTCGGCAGGATATTCTCTACAAAAGGCTTTTTGTGTATTTGAACATATTTACTTTGCTCGCGAAGACTCGGTGATACAACAAAGATTGGTAGCAGCAGAGAGGGTAAAAATGGGCAGGATATTAGCTAAAAAAGTGCGTGCGGCAGGACTTCAACCCGATATTGTCATTGATGTTCCCACATCGGGATATTTTGCGGCTTCGGGCTTGGCGGAGGCTTTGGGGATACCATACCGCAGAGGGTTCGTAAAAAACAATTTTGTAGGTCGCAGCTTTATTTCTCCCACCCAAAAAGAACGGGAAGATGTGGTCAAAAAGAAACTCAATCCTATTCGAGCGGTAGTAGTAGGGAAAAAAATTGCAGTAGTAGATGATTCTATAGTGCGGGGAACAACCTCAAAGCGCATTGTACAAACCCTAAAGAATGCAGGGGCTGCCGAAGTTTATTTTATTTCCTCTGCACCGCCTATTACCAACCCTTGTGTGTATGGCATTGATATGGCTATTACCACTGAATTGATAGCCTCTCAAAAAACTGAAGAAGAAATATGTGAATACATCGGCGCAGATGCTTTAATCTACCAAACACTTGAAGACCTAAAATCGCTTTTTACCGAAATGCCCGGTTGTTACGCATGCTTTTCGGGACAATATCCTACCGCAAACTCCGAAGATGTATTACTTGCAGTAGAAAAAGAACGGATGGCTGCAAAATTTTAAATGACATTTTAAGAGGATTTTGTGGCAATGAACTTCGCGTAAATTTGAAGAAGAATCGTGAAAAGTTTGTAAAAGATGTCATTTCCAACACCATTTACAGCAATAAAGAACTTTGAGGATAATTATACAAAATAAATTCCTATCTTGCTTGCCAAATTTTAATCATTTCTATAAATTTCAAAAACACTTATTGCATGAAGACAAAAATATGGCTATCAGTGATATTGCTTTCGGCCATTCTATTGGCAGGCGCTTGTAAACAAAAATACTCCTGTACCGATGGTGAACAAAACCAAGGTGAAACAGGAATAGATTGTGGAGATGCAGCCGGACTTTGCCCTCCCTGTGCCAATATGCCTAATTGTTCCGATGGTGTTCAAAACGGAGGCGAATTGGGGATTGATTGTGGCGGACCATGTTCCAATCCTTGTAATAACCCACCTGCTCCTACATGTACAGATGGGATTCAAAATCAAGGTGAAACCGGTGTTGATTGTGGTGGGCCTTGTACACCTTGTAGTACGCCGACAAATGCAATGTCAGCTTTAATTGACAGCACTCCTTGGTCAGGTACACAAGTTAGTGGATTGAATACCGGAGGGAAATTGAACCTGATTGGTAAATCTTTTTCTGCAACCGATACTACTGAAGTGCGTTTAGTACATGGTGGTGCTTTTGCAACCGGTACTTATGATTTTACCGCAATTAACCCTGCTACCTATTTGCAAGGACCTATCCAATGTATCAGTTCAAGCGGTACAATTACTTTTACTACTTTTAACACGACCACCAAAAATGTTGTCGGCTCGTTTGTCTTTGGTTGTACCGATGCCGGCAGCGGAAGTGGTAACCATGATATAACTTCGGGTACATTTGACATTACCTATAATTAATGTTGATTGAGTACCTAAGTTTTTAAAAGGTTCTAAACTGAAAAGACCGGATATTTCGCATATCCGGTCTTTCTTTTAATACCCTAAATTAAATACAGAAACTCTATTCTTCGATAACTTGTGGTGCAACGTGTTTTTTAGGACGGTTGCCTTTGGCAGGTCTGCTATTACCTTTAGAACCTCTCCATATTTTACCGCGTTTGGTGCGTTTATCTCCTCTTCCCATGATTTTATAGTTTAAATGTTATTATTGCTGCAAAGTTACGACATTAGCATAGAATCACAAACTATTAGCACTTTTTTGTAAACTCCAATGTATTTAGTCGGGTTTTGAATTCAAAATCCGATTTTTAACCGGTGCTACTTCTTCTTTTCAATCCCCCAATGCAATTTTACCAAATAAAAAAAGCCGCTTGTTGATTCAATCAGCAAGCGGCTCTCTGTTATGGGGTGGAGCTGGAGGGATTCGAACCCTCGTCCAGAGCAAGGCTCAATAAGCTTTCTACATGTTTATTGTCGTATTAATTTTGGTGAAACGGCCGGAACAACACTAACCAACTGTTTCCTTACCCCCGGTTAATTTTCGCACACACATCGAGGTATCTGTATGCACTATCCCAATTTCTTTTATGAAACCTCAACCGCATGCTCCCTATTGGGCGGAGGTGCGTCGCGGGAGATTAAAGGCGACTAATCGTCCCGATTAGGCTGCCAATCTGTAAGAAGTGTTGCCGGTTATGGCTGCTGCGCTGAGATTAACGAGCCAACACAACAGAAGCTCGACATGCTTACCTACCGACTACTTTTCTGTCAAAGCCAGTCAGCCCCATATTTTAAAGAACTTTCTTGAAATTGTCTGTTGCAAATTGGTTAAGGCGTATCACTTTTTGAGAAACATCTTCACCACTTGTAAACTGACAACACCAATCAAAACAGAAATGCTATAATTAAAGTTCCATTTAACCGAAAAATCTTTATCAGTTAGCGCAAACTACATCCACTTTTTGGCATCTTTCAAGAACTGAGCCAATCCAATATCGGTCAGGGGGTGTTTTAGTAATCCCATAATTGAACTTAGAGGGCAAGTAACTACATCAGCACCCAATTCGGCACATTTTACAATATGCAATGGGTTACGGATAGAAGCCGCCAACACTTCGGTTTCAAAGCTGTAATTGGAATACATGCTGACCAATTGTTCGATTAAACTCATGCCATCCCATGAAGTATCGTCGATCCTTCCTATAAAAGGAGAAACATAAGAAGCACCTGCTTTGGCAGCTAATAGAGCTTGACCGGCCGAAAAAACTAAAGTGCAGTTGGTGCGAATATTGTTTCGGGTAAAATAGCTGATGGCTTTTATCCCGTCTTTTATCATCGGGATTTTCACAACAATACAATCCGATATTTCAGCCAATTGTTCTCCTTCCCGAATCATGCCTTCATAATCAGTGGCAATAACTTCGGCACTGACATCTCCATCATCTTCAACAATATCGCAGATAGCCATATAATGGTCTAAAATATTGTTCATCCCAACGATACCTTCTTTGGCAATTAGTGAAGGATTTGTCGTAACACCATCAAGAATGCCCAAATCTTGCGCTTCTCGGATTTCATTAAGATTGGCAGTATCAATAAAAAATTTCATTGTGTTGATTTATTTAAGTGCAAAGGTAATTTAATAACCCCATTCAAGGAAGTTTTTAAAGCCCATTCATTGGATTACCTCTGTTTTTGGCGAACAATTACTTGCTTTACAGAGTTGAAGAGCTATAAAATCTTAATTAATCTTGCAGTAAGCAAAAACTAAAACATTATCAATGGAAATGGAATACAGAAGACTTGGTTCATCGGGACTACAAGTGAGCGCGCTTTCGTTTGGTTCATGGGTAACTTTTGGCGCACAAATTGAAGACAACTCATCGGAAAAACTAATGGCTGCGGCTTATGAAGCGGGCATCAACTTTTTTGACAATGCAGAAATTTATGCCCAAGGTAAGTCAGAAATCGTGATGGGGAATGTTTTAAAAAAAATGGGCTGGGACAGAACGAGTTATGTTGTTTCTAGCAAAGTATTTTTTGGCGATGGAAGAAAAAAGCCTAACCAAACCGGTTTGAGTCGCAAACATATTTTCGAGGCCTGTGCAGATGCGTTGAGAAGATTGCAAGTCGAATACTTAGACCTTTACTTTTGCCATAGACCCGATAAGAACACGCCTATTTCAGAAACCGTTTGGGCGATGAACCACTTAATCCAACAAGGCAAGATTTTGTATTGGGGAACTTCGGAATGGAGTGCTCAACAAATTACCGAAGCTCATTTGGTAGCTGAAAAAAACCATCTTATTGGGCCGGTGATGGAACAGCCACAATATAATATGTTTCATCGCGAGCGTTTTGAGAAAGAATACAAACCGCTTTACAAAAACTTTGGATTAGGTACAACTATATGGTCACCCTTAGCTTCAGGCGTATTGACGGGTAAATATAATGACGGACTACCAAACGACGGTTCGCGATTATCTCGTGAAAACTTGGCTTGGCTTAGGGAAAACAATCTGACAGAAGAACGCCTTGTTATCTCTCGAAAACTAACTGCTTTTGCTCAAAAGGAATTAGGGGTTAGTATGGCAAGCCTTGCTTTGGCTTGGTGTCTGAAAAATCCAAATGTAAGTACGGTTATTTTAGGGGCAACAAAACTCAGCCAATTGGAACAAAACCTTCAATCTTTAGAGGTAGTACCTTTATTGACTGATAGTGTGATGGATTCAATTGAAGGCATTTTGGGAAATAAGCCGGAATAAGTCCAGCAAGTTGGAAATAACATATTGACCAAATAAAAAGCGGGTCGGTTTAGAGAATTGATTTCTTTACCGACCCGCTTTTTTTTGAAAGATTTACTCCCTTTTTGTAATTCTACCTACAATTCTTTAATCTGTAACTTCGTTTTTTGATAGGTAATAGGTTGGGAAAAAGGGCTGAAAGCCTTGTTTTGCAAGGGTTGTTCTTTACCTTGTTATTCCCTAAACTTAGGTAATAGGAATGGCTCAT
>CALCIK010000116.1 GCA_937907475.1 uncultured Bacteroidota bacterium
ACACAAAAGTAACTATTCTCTTAACTACTTTTAGACTTTCGCAAGAGGTCTATTCATGGATTGGGTTTTGACCAATCACTTTGTTACTATCAGTTTTGATATTGCAAATACCCGACCCTCCACTTCATAGCTGACTATATACATGCCATCGGATAAGTCATCGGTATCAATGCTCATTTGATATTGATTATAATGATTGGCAGGCACAGGAACGGTTTTTAGGACGCGCCCCGATAGGTCAAAAAACCGGATTTGGGCATTTTGGCGTTGAGTGGGTAGCAGGATTTTAACAACTCCATTGGTAGGATTGGGGAAAAGAACTAACGAGCTTACAGCCGGTGCCGGCTGAAACGGCTTGGGTGAACTATCAACCCCTACTACTGTAGAGGCAATGATTAAGGTGTCTTCTGCCCCACCGTTGCAATTGGGGGTGAAACAACCGTTGGGGAGGACTTTTAGTAGGAGGGCATTCCATTCATAACCGCCTGTGGGTATGGCATCAATAATACCACCGGTAGCTATAATGTTACCATTATCATCTTCATCAATGCCTTGAGGTACTAAAAAATTAACTATAGGTGTGTAACTTATATATTCGCGTTCCCACAATAAATCTCCGTTTGGCGATAAACGAAACAGCCAGCCCGAAGAGTAGTTGTAATTAGGATTATCTACATAACCACAACCAATAATGTCGCCATTGGCGGCTTTGGTTATGGCTACCGGAAATTTTTTATAGCCATCGTCATTAAAATTGTACTGCCAAATGCTATCGCCTTGGTTGCTAATGCAAATAAGATAAGGATTTCGTTCGTTTGAAGAACCAAATTCTTCGTCAAACCACCGTGTTACAATATTTTCGTTGTCTAATATCACAACTTGTTCGGTTATATTAGTGGCTGTTGTGTAACCGCTTAATGGGTATGCCCATAGGGTATTGCCCATTAGGTCTATTTTGCGGACAGTTGCATAATAATTTGGAGGGATATTGTTTCTATGCACAATGTTAATGTACAAAGCATTATTATTAGAAGCAGGAATTACCCCCCATCCAAAATTTACTAAATAGCCATTGATACCTAATAATGATATCTCGGTTAAATTAGATAGGAAAGTGTCCATTTTTATTAACCTAATATCATTAGCGTAAGTAGCGGCAATATTGCTCCATGAAACTAGCCCAATTAAAGTATCACCAATCATACTTGTTGGAATACCTACAACTCTTAATTCTTCGTTGCCATATTCTCTTAGCTGCAAACTATCGCCTTGTGTACTTATGCGCAACAAAAAAAGTGTTCCAAAGCCTTCCAAATGTCCCATTTCACCTGTTACAACAAATCCGGCATTGCCTAAATTTTGAAACCCCCTGAGAGGAAGCAGCTTTCCTTCTTCATTTTCAAATAAATTATCCCACTGTTTAATGCCTGTTGTATCTGTTTTTATCATTCCAGTACAACCTAATCCAGTATTTGAGCAATTAGGACCTGTTAAAATAACATAAGCATCATGAATATTCAAAAGGTCAGTGCCATTATTACTATCAGTACCTTCAATATCATACGATTTCATAAACCCAGTTTGTGCAAGGGCAATATATGAGAGAAAGTATTGTAAAAGGCATAAGGCTAATATAGTTTTCATTTAATTGTGTTTTGAATAGGAGAACAATAAACCTTCAGTCCATGCCTTCAATCAGGTTGTGGGTTGGTTTCATAGCTATATTATATTGAGAGTGAAGATAGCTGAAATAATGCTATTCGCGGTATCTGTTTGTATAAAAGTTGTTGTGGGTTATCCCCCTAAAATCCCATCGGTAAAATAATTTCAAAAAACTTCCAAACTGCGGTTACGAAACTCCACCCCGATGTACCAACCTACGAAAACCGAAAGCCAACAAAA
>CALCIK010000117.1 GCA_937907475.1 uncultured Bacteroidota bacterium
TTGTACTGCCTCTTTTACTGAGTAGCTATCAAAATTTTGTCCAAAGTCTAATAGTTT
Source organism: uncultured Bacteroidota bacterium (assembly GCA_937907475.1). Lineage (GTDB taxonomy): Bacteria > Bacteroidota > Bacteroidia > Chitinophagales > UBA2359 > UBA2359. The sequence continues at coordinate 58 of CALCIK010000117.1, forward strand.
TGGCCCAAACATCCGTGTTCTGGAACAAAACACCTGTGTTTTAAAACAAAACATCCGTGTTTTGAAGTAAAACAGACGTGTTCTGAAAAAAAACAGACGTGTTCTGAAAAAAAACACCTGTGTTTTAAAACAAAACATCCGTGTTTTTTTCTAAAACAAGGGTGTTTTTTAAAAAAACAGCCTTGTTTTAAATTAAAACATACTATTTCGGGCTACCTTTTCCCTTAAAACAAGGGTTATTGACAAAAGCCCTTACCAAACATAGTAAGGTCTTTTACTTTACAGCAGTACAGATAGTTTCATAACCTTTGTAGTTTATTAGGAATTGGTTATGTTTGTGGTGATTTTAGGAAGCGGTGAGGTTGGATTTAATGCAACAGTTAAAATGACTATTGGAAATGGCATTTGAAAGTTTAACAGACGATAAAATAGCTGACCTCCTTAATTGCCCTAAACACTTGACTAACCCCCAAGCTAGAAGCAAAAACAAAAAAGGGCATATACAAGTTAATTACAAAGCAGTTGCGTTAGACAATTCGGGTCACGAATTTGAAGTTTACAAACGCCAAAATCTTCGTGAGGGCATGGAAGATGACTTTTCTTGTGGAATAAGTTGGGTTGCACCTAATGGCGAAACATTGACTTTAAAAAGATATAATGGGGCTAATCACAACCACTGTAATCAGTTAGAAAAACAACAACTTGGATATACTTGTCATATTCACATAGCCACTGAGAAATATATTAAAGCAAGCAGAAAGGCAGAAGGCTTTGCAATGGCGACAGACAAATATACCACCCTTGAAGGCGCAATACATTGTTTAGTTACGGATTGTAAAATTTCAGGAATATCAACGATACCTGACAACACAAGCCAAAAAAAATTATTTGACTAATGAACCTTGATATAAATAAATTACAAGAAACCCTTTGCTCATTAATGTGTGCAGAGGTAAAAATTAAGCCTAAAAATGGAAAGCTCCTTTCCATAGAGACCCCTTTTTACTTTGCAGATGGTGACCCTTACCAAATTTACATCAAAGAAATGCCCGGTGGAGTAATCAGATTGACCGATATGGGACACACATTGATGCATTTGAGCTATGATAACGACATTGACAAATTTAATGAAGGAACAAGGGGAAAAATATTTGACCAAATTAAAGCAGAAACTTTTGTTGATGAAGAAAACGGTGAGTTCTACATAGACACTCCAATAGAAAATTTAGGGTTTAACATTTTCAGACTTGGGCAAGCATTAACCAAAATTAATGACCTTACTTTTTTAAACAGAGCAAGATCCGAATCGACTTTTTATGAAGACTTGCAAGAGCAGCTTTATAAAATAATTGATGATGAGAAAGTGAAAAAGGACTATTACTTTGAAGATATGGAAAATTCGGGTGACTACCCTATTGATTACAGGATTGAAGGGAAACATGCGCCCTTATTCCTATTTGGTATTCCTAATCGAGACAAAGCACGTTTGACAACTATTATTTTGGAAAGACTTTTAAGAGCAAAAGCAGATTTCGACAGCTTGCTCATTTTTTCCGACCAAGGAGCAATACCCAAACAAGACTTGGCAAGACTCTCAAATGCCGGGGGCGAAATGATTGCTTCATTAGATGCCGAAACTGATTTCTCCAGAAAACTTTTGAGGAAAATAAATCTGAACTGAAGATTAAAGTAGATTAAAACTTATAATTTATTTTTCACATGTGGCGAGTGATATAATGTTTCTTGCTTTTTATTTAACTTGGTATAGGGTTAAAATGAAGTAGTGCTAAACGCACATTCTTTTTACCCTATACAGTTTCGATTAAACCAACCAAGATGGGTAACTACTCCACATTAAAAATATTGAGATCATTTTACAATTCTGTAGTAATGTATTTACAACAATAAGCTTAATAACTTAGTTGCCTATATTTTATTAGAAACTAAATTTTAACATGAACCAACACGAATTATTCTTTATTAAACCTGAAGATAAAATAGAGTTTACCGAGATCAACAAGTCTTATACGTTTTTTAACGGAGCTGTTTCATTCTTAGCTGGTGTCTGTTCAACTAATCTACTTATTGATGCTTATCTTTCTGAAGCAATTCCATTCAAAGATGGACACTACTTATTTTTCGAAGGAAGAAAAAAGGCAACAAACAGGATTTATTACTTTTTTCCATTCGACATCTACCAACATTTAATTGAAAATAGGTGGCCTGACAAAATCAATATACATCATAAGGAAAAAACTTTTGACGACCAAGAGGAAATTATTGGTTCAATTAACGGTTTTTATAAAGTTTTTCTATCTTTAGGACAGGCCACTTTTATCCAATTTTGGGAATGTGCTAAGGATAAAATTTTCAACAATTTTGGTAAGGACCAAACTAAGTGGAAAAACATATTTCAATTTGGATGGATTATACGAAATGCATTAGCACATAATTTCAAAGTAACAGTCAATAATAAAAACATTGATAACATAAGATGGTACGGATTAAGCTTTGGATATTCGACAAATGGAACAGATATTTCCGATCACATTATGTTTCTTGAGTTAATAATTTTAATGAAGGATATTGAAGACGAACTCAATAAACACAGCAACTAAAAGCAACAACCACCAATCGGCGTTTGAAAAACCATTCCTGCCACACAAAATCCAAAAATTCAACCCCAGTGAACCAAGACCCCGAACAATTAGCAAGGAATAATATTTACAAGCATTTGATAGACAGGAAATGCTTGTTCAATATCACGCAGAAACAACATTAGTTATGCCCCTACCCTCTTTCGGCGTTTGCCCTTTAAGCGTAATCCCTGTACGCAGTACCCCTTCCGATAAAAGCGAGATGGTCACTCAACTGTTGTTTGGTGAAACGTTTAGCATTGTAGAACGTCGTCAGCAGTGGATTCAAATTGTTGTTGCTGCCGATGGGTATATGGGATGGATAGATGAGAAGCAGTTTTTCCCGTTAAGTGAAGCCGATTTTCATGACATCAACAATTCGCAAGACCATGCTTATACTGCCGATCTTATCAATAGAGTAGAAATGATGGGCAGGAAAATTCCTGTTTTGTGGGGGAGTTCACTTCCTATGTACGAATATGGGGAAGGGAGGTTGGGTAATCTTGATTACCGTTTTTACGGCAATACCCAATCAAATGACAATACAGAAGTTACATCATCAGACATAGTAAGTCATGCCAAGGTTTTTACAGATGCTCCCTATCTTTGGGGAGGTCGCTCGTTGTTTGGTATAGATTGTTCGGGCTTTACCCAATTGGTTTTCAAAGTATCGAACATTGCTTTGAAGCGCGATGCTTATCAACAAGCAGAGCAAGGGAATTTAGTAGAAGATTTTGAAGATATTCGCGCCGGTGATTTGGCTTTCTTTGCCCGTCAGGATGAACGCATTTCACATGTCGGGATCGTGTTAGAAAATGGAGAGATTATCCACGCATCGGGAAAGGTAAGAACCGACCGGCTCGATCCATCGGGTATCCTTCATTCTGAAAGCGGTATTTGTACGCATCGTTTGGTGATGGTGAAACGAATGTTCTGATCTTTTTAAGGACACTTAAACTGTCCTAAGCAAGATATCGGCAAACTCCGGCAGATTGGTACAAATAATATCGGCTGGAGGGATTTGTTTGGGCGACAAGGGTTCGTTATTGGTGACAAAAACGGTTTTCATGCCCAATTTTTTACCAAATTCAATGTCCGTTGCCCTATCTCCCACAATGACGGCTTTAGTATAATCAATGCCCGGAAAATCAATTCGGGCTTGAAGTGCCATGCCGATACGCGGTTTGCGGCATAAACAATGCACCACCGCCAAATGAGGGCAATAGTAAAAAGCATCAATACTTCCGCCAAGCGGTGCGAGTGTATTTTGGATATGGGTAAACAAAGTTTGTACCTCCTGATGCGTCACTAATCCTTTAGCTATACCTTGTTGGTTGGTTACGACTATGATTTTGCTGAATATTTGCCTCAATCCGGCAATACTTTCGGGCACTCTGTTGATAAATGTAAATTGTTCCAGCCCTTTCACATAAACGCTCCCCATATCAGTATTGATAACCCCGTCACGGTCTAAAAACAAAGCCCAATCGGGTGTTATGTTCCATTGACGGACGATTTGCTCATTGGTTGGTTGGTGAAACATGGTCAATAATGGGCTTATCCGGCATCGGCGATGAGTGAAAACAATTCGCGCTCGACCATTTCACACAAGATATGCCCGATTAAAATATGGCATTCCTGTATTCTTGGCGTAACCGTACTGGGAACGTCAATGAGCAAATGACAATATTGAGCAATCGGTTGGGTGTTGTTTCCACATAGACCGATGGTGATCATGCCCATGTCCTGTGCTTGTTTCAAGGCGAGTAAAATATTGGGAGATTTACCCGATGTAGAAATTCCAATCAACACATCCCCTTTGGTTCCAAAGCCTTGTACCATTCTTGCAAATACTTGTTCGTAACCATAATCATTGGCTACCGCCGTGAGGAAGGAAGTATTGACATGCAAGGCCTCGGCGGGTAAAGGGGGGCGGTCGAAGTAGAAACGTCCCGACAATTCGGCGGCTATATGTTGCGCATCGGCAGCACTTCCGCCATTGCCACATAAATAAACCCGCCCTTTAGTCTTGAACGTGCGCACCAAAGCCCAACCTGCCTGTTCAATCGTATCGAGTAATTGTGGGTCGTGAAGGATGTTTTGCTTCACCGAAATAGACTGTTCGATGATGTCGGTTATCTCAGAAGTATTCATGGATGTCAATTTACAACAAGAACGCCCTTTATAGTCTTTAAGTTTTTAGGAGAAACAATTTGGTAAGAAGACCAACCTCGAAGATTGTATAAAACAACGGCCACAGGGGTGTTTTTAATGCTCCTGTGGCCGTTGTTGGTTTATCTCTTCAAAACGTATCTTTCAAGGCTACCTTAAACCGTTTTGTTTTGTTCCCCTTTGTCTTCAACAATTAAGGTTAGAAATCCGGCAATAATCATGCTCACTCCGCCAACAATGAGCGCATAGATGGGGTCGCCACCAAAAAATCGGGAGACCATAAATCCAAGAATACTGGCGGCAACTATTTGTGGGATGACGATAAAGAAGTTAAACACCCCCATAAAATAACCCATGCGCTCTGCCGGAAGAGAACCGGTCAAAATAGCATAAGGCATAGACAAAATACTTGCCCAAGCCGCCCCAACGCCAATCATGGAGAATATTAACATTTTGGGGTCTGTCAGGAAATAAATAGAGATTAACCCTATTCCCCCTAAAAACAAGCAAACCAAATGGGCAATCCTGCGATTGGTGTATTTGGCCAACGGTGGAATAAAAAAAGCAACAACCGCCGCGACACCATTGTAAACGGCAAAACAAATTCCCACCCAATTAGCCCCTTCGTTGTATAGGTCAGATGCAGCATCGGTAGTTCCATACAGGTGCTTGGTAATAGCGGCTGTGGTGTAAATCCACATCGCAAAAAGGGCAAACCAAGAAAAGAACTGAACGACTGCCAATTGTTTCATCGTTTTGGGCATTTCAAACAAGCCGTTGAAGATTTCGGCAAACATGTTGCCGATGCTTTTTTCGGCTTTCAATTTTTCCAATTCCGCTTCGTCCGGCGGGATTTCGGTAGAGGTGAAAACCGTCCATAAAACGGCTATTAAAAAGGCAATAGCCCCGACATAAAACGAATACTTCACCGAAGGAGGAATTGCGCCATCAGGAGCAGTGTTACTGATGTTTAGGTAGTTGGTGAATATATAAGGTAAGATAGACCCGGCAACAGCCCCTAAGCCAATGAAAAAACTTTGCATCGCAAAACCGGTCGTCCGTTGTTCTTCGGGTAGTTTATCGCCGACAAAAGCGCGAAAAGGTTCCATTGCGATATTAAAAGAGGTATCCATAATCCATAACATCATCACGGCAACCCATAACGCGGGAGAATTTGGAATGATGATTAAGGAAATGGCGGCTAAAATGGCCCCTATTAGAAAAAAAGGACGGCGGCGACCCAATGTGGGACGCCAAGTTCTATCGCTCAAATACCCGATGATGGGTTGAACTAATAACCCTGTTAATGGTGCTGCTATCCATAAAATAGGAAGATCATCCATTTTAGCACCAAGGGTTTGAAAAATGCGACTAACATTGCTGTTTTGTAGTGCAAATCCAAATTGGATTCCAAGAAACCCTAGGCTCATATTCCAGATTTGCCAAAAACTGAGAGTCTGTCTTTTTTGCATATTGTGGTGAAGTTTACAAATAATTATGGTAGTTAAATTCGCGCTAAAGCTACAAAATAAGCCGACATCAAAGCCCTAAATCATTAATTTTGTGTTACCAAACCAAACTACCTTATCGCATTGGCACTCAATTTGTACCTTTGTCCATCAACTTAACCCCTAAACAACACGTATGCGGTTACCCAATTACCACAAAACCGAAGAACGCCTCAATTACTTGACACATGGCGTTGGTGTTCTGCTTAGTATTATCGGTATAATTATTCTTATTTGGAAAGGCTTTCAACATCGCGATAACTGGATTTTAATAGGATGCTTGGTGTTTGGTTTATCCATGCTTTCCACCTTTCTTACTTCCACCCTTTATCATTGGGTCGAGCGAATACAAATCAAAAAACGCTTTCGCCTATTAGACCATCTAGCAATTTACCTCCTCATTGCCGGTACTTACACCCCTTTTGCCCTTAACAATCTTAGAAATGATTGGGGCTTGGTTATCTTAGGTTTAATTTGGGGGATTGCCGCCTTGGGCATTGTCTATAAAGTGGTGTTCAGAAACCAATTTGACAAACTCGGTGCTATTGATACCTTTTTCTATGTGGGCATGGGCTTTATGTCTTTGATTTTCATCAAACCTTTAATGAAAAGTATCCATACCGGAGGACTTGCATTACTTGCACTTGGAGGGCTGTCTTATATGATTGGCGTTTATTTTTACGAATCCAAAACCATCAAATACAACCACGCTATCTGGCATCTGTTTGTGATGGGTGGTGCATTTTTCCATTATTTCTCGGTACTGTTTTTTGCACTGCCGCCAAACTCGTAACTTTTGTTTTTGCTATTCTTTTGTGGAACGTGGATGAACGCAGGTTTTTTGTAGCAACAAAGAAAAAACCCTTGTTCTATTCATTTTGGAACGCGGATGACACGGATGCAAGCAACGCGGATGACCGCAGATCTTTTTAATGCTCAAAAGAAAAAATCCGCGTTAATTCGCGTTTGAAAATCCGCGTCATCCGTGTTCTAATCTTTTTGTAACACCTATGACACAGATGAAAGCAACACTGCTAAACTCAGATTTTAAAGCAATTAAAAATTAATTTAATCCGCGTTCTAATCTTTTTGGAACAGTTAAGTTGCAACTCTTACTCTTACCCGTTCAACCGGTAACTCACCTGTTCCCAAAGGTCAATGGAATCAAAAACCCGATGATCTGCCGCGAGTTTAAATTTGGTTGAAAACAGTTCTACTGAATAGTTGTTTTGAGCATCGGTGAGGTGCAGATAAAGTTGCATAGTACCCGGATGTTTCAAGCACAATTGCTCTAAACGAGTGATGAATTGGTCGTTTACAATCACATGGGGTACTTGAATGGTAATTTTCTTGGTCATTTCTTCCAAGACAGACGAGAGGAGTTTTACCTGTGTTATCTTTAGTTCGTCTTTATCACCACGGTAATTCGGCCCAAATTTTCCTTTGATAAAGAGGAAACGCCCTTTCTCGAAATAATTTTTGTAACTGATATAGTCTTCTCCAAACAAAGATAGTTCGTGCGTGCCATCGTAGTCTTCCAAGATAAAACGCCCAAAAGCTTTACCGTTAGCCGAAACGCGATGATCTGCTCCCGTAACCATACAGCCTATTGAAATATCCTTGTTCTTCGCTTTTTCCAATTGTGTGAGCGAACAATTGCAAAAGTTTTGGATGGCCCTTTGGTAGTCATTCAAAGGATGTCCGGTCAGGTAAATCCCGATGGTATCTCGCTCATAGTTCAATTGTTCCAACAATGGAAAGTCCTCACATTCGGGTATTTTTGGTTCGGGAATATCATTATCAAAGGCTTCGCCAAACAAAGAGGCTTGAGAATTAATTTGAGCTATTTGATATTGCCCGCCAAATTTGATGGCTTTTTCAATCAAGGTTACCTGTTCATTGGGAAGGGTGTAGAAAAATTGTGCCCGTTTTAACCCAAAACCATCAAAGGCACCGGCATAAGCCAGATTTTCAAAGGATTTTTTATTGACCGTTCGCAGGTTTACCCGTTTCGAGAAGTCAAAAACGCCGGTAAAATTGCCGTTAAGATTGCGTTCCCTGATAATTTCCTCCACAGCAGCCTCTCCAACACCTTTAATCGCCGCAAGTGCAAATCGTATCTCCCCTTTTTTGTTGACCGAAAACTTGATATTACTTTCATTCACATCCGGCCCTTTTACCGGAATGTTCATCCTTTTACATTCTTCCATGAAGAAGGTAATTTTGTCAATATTGCTTTGGTTGTGAGTCAAAACCGCTGCCATATATTCGGCAGGGTAATGGGCTTTGAGGTAAGCAGTTTGGTAAGCCACTAACGCATAACAAGTAGAATGTGATTTGTTAAAAGCATAAGAAGCAAAGGCTTCCCAATCCGACCAAATTTTTTCACACTTATCAACGGGATGCCCGTTTTTGGCACAATTTTCCATAAACTGCACTTTCATTTTGTTGAGCACCGCTATTTGCTTTTTACCCATTGCCTTGCGAAGTACATCTGCATCACCTTTGGTAAAATTGGCCAACTTTTGCGACAAAAGCATCACCTGCTCTTGATAAACCGTAATCCCATACGTTTCTTTCAAGTACTCTTCCATTTCTGGAAGGTCGTAGGTTACTTTTTCCCGTCCATGTTTTCGGGCAATGAAGTTGGGGATATACTCTAAAGGACCGGGGCGATAAAGGGCGTTCATGGCGATCAAGTCTTCAAACCTATCGGGCTTCAGTTCGCGCAAGTATTTTTGCATACCAGGGCTTTCAAACTGAAAAGTACCATTGGTTTCCCCTCGTTGGTAAAGTTCATAAGTTTTTTTATCGCCCAAAGTAATATTGTCTAAATCAATGGCAATGTTGTGGTTTTGCTTAATAAGCAAAATCGCATCACGCATGATGGTCAGGGTTTTTAACCCAAGAAAGTCCATTTTGATAACCCCTGCATCTTCAATGACCGTTCCTTCAAACTGGGTAATGAGCAACTCGGTTTCCTTCGAGGTGCAAACAGGAATGATTTCAGTTAAATCTTTAGGAGCGATAATAATCCCTGCCGCATGTATGCCTGTGTTTCTGACAGAGCCTTCCAATATGAGTGCCTCCTTGAGGACTTTCGATTTAATATCCTCACCGGCAAGTATGTCGCGCAATAGTTTTGCATTGTTAATGTCTTCGGCAACCAATTGTTCTTTAGCTGCCAAGCTATCTTCGCCTGAAAGCGGGGCATTCAAAAGTCGGTTAAGTTTGATACCGGGTTTATCGGACACTAACTTTGCGAGTGCATTCGATTCGTTGAGGGGTAAATCTAGTACGCGAGCCACATCTTTGATACTCATCTTGGCAGCCATTTTGCCATAGGTAATGATATGCGCCACCTGTTGTTTACCATATTTCTGAACAACATAGTCAATCACCTTTTGACGGCCCTCATCGTCAAAATCGGTATCAATATCGGGCATGGACTTTCGATCGGGATTGAGAAATCGCTCAAAAAGCAATCCGTAATGAATGGGGTCAATATTGGTAATCCCGATACAATAAGCTACAACAGAACCTGCTGCCGACCCACGACCGGGACCAATCAACACTCCTAATTCCCTTCCCGCTTGTATAAAGTCGGCTACTATTAAAAAGTAACCGGCAAAGCCCATCGTTTTGATGGTAAAAAGTTCAAAGTTGATGCGCTCCTCCAGTTCTGGGGTAAATTCATAGTAACGTTTGTGCGCCCCTTCCATCGTCAGATGTTTAAGGTAGTCGTCTTGGTTGGTAAACCCATCCGGCACTTGAAAATTGGGCAGTAAGATGTCCTGTTTTAGCTTTAACGGCTCTATTTTGTCAACAATTTCGTTGGTATTGTCCAAAGCATGAGGCACATCCGAAAAAAGCGCGCTCATTTCTTGAGTAGTTTTAAAGTAAAACTCATCGTTGGGAAAAGCAAAACGGCGATTTTTTGCAGATATGCTATCATCAACAAAATCATCCATTTTGGGGGTGCTTTGCTTTTCGCCTGTGTTCAGACAAAGCAAGATGTCGTGCGCATTAGCGTTCTCGCGATCTGTATAATGAGAGTCGTTGGTGGCAATGATTTTTACATTATACTCTTTGGCAAACTTGAGCAATACCGCATTGACCTTATCTTGATCGGGCAGGTGGTGTCGTTGCAACTCTACATAATAATCCTCGCCAAAGATATCGAGCCACCATTCAAACAGTTTCCGGGCCTCTGCTTCGCTTTTCTTCATAATAGCTTGCGGCACTTCTGCACCCAGACAACAAGTGGTCGCTATCAATCCCTCATGGTATTGCAAAACCAGTTCTTTGTCAATACGAGGATATTTACCGTAAAGCCCTTCGATATACCCCAACGAACACATCCGGGTCAGGTTTCTATACCCTTCGGCGTTTTTTGCAAGGAAAAGTTGGTGAAAACGGCGGTCTTTGTCGTCTTTGGTAAACTGTCGTTTATGCCTGTTTTCTACCAAATAAAATTCGCAACCAACGATGGGTTTAACCTGCCCATTATTGTGTTTGGCAGCTTCCGAAACAAACTGAAACACGCCAAGCATATTACCATGATCGGTAATTGCCATGCCGCGCATGCCATCTTTTGCAGCTTTTTTAAATAAATCGCTGATGTTTGCAGCACCGTCTAAGAGAGAAAACTGAGTATGGCAGTGAAGATGGTTAAAGACAATAGACATAGAAAGTGGTAAGGATAGGTAAATTTTTGGAAGGGTAAAGTTACAAAACTTTGCCGCTCCGTTCATTTGAAAAGTGCTATTTACTTATTCAGATGTAAGCAAAACAACATAAACAACAAACCCAAACATTCACTCTCAAAAAGTGTAATGCTTGGGTTTGTAATGGTGAAAGAACAAAGACTTAGAAAAGCGACTAAAAGACTTGATGTTCTATTGTGGTGCCAATTGTACTTTTACTAAAGCCTCAAACGCCTTTTTATAATTTTCTGCTTTTTCAAGCATCGTTAAAGCATCATTGATCTGTTTAGTTTCAAAATTCGTTTCGTCATACGAATCGGTTACTGCACCTAAGTCTGTGTTTTTAGTGGTAGAGAAGTAAATTAATTTCTTACCCGAATAAACATAACGGTCATTGGAAGCACCCGGATTTTTGAGATTGTTGGTATAAAATACCAAACTTGGATTGCCGTTAGCATCATACAGCAAATCGGTATAAGATTGACGGTCGGTGATGTCGGCAAGAATAATGATTTTTTTAAGCGAAATAACACCTTCTTTCAGTTCAAAATAGCAAGTAACATTTTCGCTATACTTATTCATTCGTCCCCAAAATCGAACTTTAGCACTTTCGCTATTGAGTGTAATACGATGTGAGTAAAGTTTATCGGCGGCTATATCGCCATTGACAACATCGTTATACTTAAAAATACTCGACAGCATAGCATCATCTTGTGCAAAAGCAGGAACAGACATGAAAACGGCAAATAGTAAAAAGATAATCGTAGTTTTTGGGGTCATGGTAAGTTTATGTTTTTTGGTTTTGATTTAAAATAATTTCTACCTAATGTAAAACAAGTGATTAGAAGCACTACAAACTAAAAAAGTCGCACAAAAAATATGACTTCAACAAAATTTGTGCCGATAAAACACTTAAATGTTAAAAATGTGTTTTAATTTTTGCCATAAAATTGCTTTTTTTTGCTGTTCAGATTCGAGTAAATGCAGTGCATCGGCAAGAATTATGGTCGTATTCAGTAAAACACGGGGTGAATATATTCCTATTTGTACATTAAGCTGCAAGTCTGAAGCATTAAAACCAAAGCACAACATTTTCTCGGGATGATAGAATCTGATGATTTTGCCAAAATTTAACACGGTCGAAGGGTTAAAGTGGATGACTTGTGCCATGTCGGGGGTTAATCCAACTGCTTTTAGAATGTTATTTAAAAAGGCGATTTCATTTGATGTGGGAATTGCGGGATTTTTACAAACAACCAAAACTTTTGCATCGGTAGAGGCGGGTAATTCAACTATGTTGCTATCCGGCAGATGATACAAAGTTTCAGAATAGAAAAAAGAGGCACTATAAACATTTGAAAACATAGCAACGTAAACTTTTCGGGTTAGCTTTTGTGTTTTTTCTGCGAAAAGGTACTACATCATCTTAGCGCGTTTCACAAAATAGGGTTGTAAAATTTGGGCAAAGTCCTTGTTGATATCTGCTGCCACAAAGTCTATTTTATATTGCAAACATCGGAGTTTTAATTCAGCAATAAATTTATCCAATTGTGTTCGGTAATACTCTTTAACCTGATTGGGTTGCAATTTCACCTTTTCACCGGTTTCCATGTCAACAAACTCATAAGGGCGGTTTTCAAATTCAAATTCTAATTCCCGCTTATTGTCAACGACATGAAATAATATCACTTCGTGTTTATTGTATTTTAAGTGTTGCAGAGCTGAAAATATCTCTTCTGAATCATCGGTATTTTCAAACATGTCGCTAAAGATAATCACTAATGAGCGTTGGTGAATGTTTTCGGCTATTTGGTGCAAACATTGAGCGGCGGCAGTTGCTTTGTTGCGTGTTTTTTGTTGCAACAATTGGTCTAACTGAGAAAACAAAAGATTGTGGTGAACAGTGGTGGACTTTGCTCGTGAATGCCACTCAACTTTGTCTGAAAAAACGGTCAATCCCACCGCATCGCGTTGTTTTTTCAAAACATACATCAATGCAGCAACCGATGCTACCGAAAATCGCAATTTGTTTAAAGACGGTTTCCCTTTTTCTCCTGCATCATCGGGGTAATACATAGAGGAGGAAGCATCTAAAATGATTCTGCAACGGAGGTTGGTTTCTTCCTCAAACCGCTTAACAAACAACTTATCTGTTCGGGCATAAACTTTCCAGTCTATATTCTTAACCGCTTCACCGCTATTGTATAATCTATGTTCTGCAAATTCGACCGAAAACCCGTGGAAAGGGCTTTTGTGTAAGCCTATAATGAAACCTTCAACAACTTGCTTGGCAAGCAGTTCGAGATTGTCAAATTGATGTAACTGTTGGGGGGTTAAAAATTCCATAGCAGGTAAACGACAGTTGATAGTGATAATTGCCTAAAAAGAGAATTGCAATTTGCAAAGATAACAGAAATTAAGTAGGAGACAAAGGTGAATAATTTATTTTGAAATTATTCACCTTTGTCTCCTCTCACACCACCGTATGTACTTACGTGTACGGCGGTTTCCTTAGAGTGGTTTACGATGC
>CALCIK010000118.1 GCA_937907475.1 uncultured Bacteroidota bacterium
ACACAAAAGTAACTATTCTCTTAACTACTTTTAGACTTTCGCAAGAGGTCTATTACCATTATGTTGCTGTTCCCTTTCTTTGCTGTCATGGCCGAAACCTTCGGCGACAAAAGAGCGTTCAAACAGCACGCAAAACGATATGAATACATGAGCCAACTCTATGATAGGGCTTCGTTGCTGTTAAAGGATTTTATTGCCAATCACCAATATGAAGATGCGCAACAGGTCATATTTGAACTTGGTAAAGAAACCCTGATAGAAAATGCCGATTGGGTGATGTTGAACCGAGAAAAGCCTTTAGATGTGCCGAAGGGGTAGTTGTTAGTTATGAGTTATGAGTTATGAGTTTAGACAATAGACAATAGACAATAGATAAATACAATGGGTAATGAACATTAAGGTGATAGACAATAGATTTGTTATCACCATTCACAATTCACAATTCACAATTCACAATTCACAATTCACCATTCACAATTCACAATTCACAATTCACAATTCACCATTCACCATTCACCATTCACAATTCACAATTCACCATTCACCATTCACAATTCACAATTCACAATTCACAATTCACCATCCTTTAACCACTAAAAAAAATGGAACAATTACTGCAAAAATTAACCCGGCCGGGACCTAAACGAATCTTAGCGATTGACGGAGGAGGAATGAGGGGTGCATTGGCGATTGGTTTTTTAGAAAGGTTAGAAACCCTTTTGCGGCAACGTTACGGCAAACCCGACCTGTTGCTATGCGATTATTTTGACTTGATTGGTGGAACAAGTACAGGTTCTATCATTGCTTCGGCTTTATCCATTGGTTTTTCGGCAACCGATATTAAGCGGTATTACCTAGAGGTGGGCAGTCATATATTTGGGGTAAAGCGAAAGCTAAGTAACCTCAGCGATTGGAAGTATATTTGGCGAGGACAGCAATACGACTATCAGCCATTGGAAAACACGTTGAAAGATGTTTATACAGACATTACCGTTGGCGATCCGCGAATAAAAACAGGTTTGTGTGTTGTTACAAAACGCGCCGATACGCAAAGTACCTGGCCAATTATCAATCATCCGAACGGTAAATTTTACCAATTCAACAAGGATATTCCACTTTGGCAGGTAATTCGGGCAAGTACGGCGGCTCCCGGATATTTCCGCCCCGAAATCATTCAAGTAGGCGATAACGAACCTGCTGTTTTTATAGACGGAGGAATGAGTATGTACAACAACCCTGCATTTTTGCTTTTTATGATTTCCACCTTGCAAGGTTTCCCCTTCCATTGGCCAACAGGAGAGGACAATATTCTCCTAATATCCATTGGGACGGGGATGTTTAAGTTTAAACGCGATTACCGTAAAGCGTATGACCGCAAGGTTTTCGGAATTTTCAAAGACTTGCCCAATTTCTTTTTAGAAGATGCCAGCAAGCTCAACCAAATCATGTTACAGTACCTGTCAAACTCTCCAATACCTTTAGAATTAGACAGCGAGATGGGCAGCCTTAATGCCGATTTGTTGACAACAACCCCTGCACTCAGTTATCTTCGATACAATGTTTGGTTGGAAAAAGAAGTCCTAAGCACTTATGGGTTGAACTACACTACACAAGAGGTTTTCAATTTTCGAAAAATGGACCATGTCATTAGTACACCCGAATTAGCCAATATCGGGGAAGTTGTAGCAGAGCAAACTATTAAGCCCGAACACCTTCCTGCCAAATTCGATATCTATTAAGGATTTGACCTAATCAACTACTTTCAAGTTATGTCCAAAAATGCCGAAGTAAGGGTATTTCTCTCCTCCACTTTTCGAGACCTCAACCACGAACGGGAGGTGTTGATGAAAAAGATATTTCCCGAAATTAAAGCCATCTGCCGTGCCAAAGGCATTACTGTAACCGAAGTAGATTTGCGTTGGGGAATTACCGACGAAGAAGCCGTATTGGGTCGAATTATGCGCACTTGTATGGAAGAGATAGACCGATGTCGTCCTTATTTCATCGGGTTTTTGGGTGGTCGTTACGGGTATATTCCCGATTATGTCGAAATCAGCAAAGATGCCTATTTGCTGAGTGATTACCCTTGGATGGAAGATGCCATTTTAGACGAACTGTCTATTACCGAAATGGAGTTTCGCTATGGCGGCCTCGACGAACAAGGGAAATACGCTGCCGGAGAAGGTATGTTACCCCATCCGTTGTTCTATTTCAAAAAGACCATCCAAGCCAACGAAGATACCCCCCGAATAGCAGCATTGCAAAACACCATCGTACAAAAAGGCATTGAAGTAAAAGAGTTCGCCGATGCCGAAGAGTTTGGTAAAATGGTTTACGATGACTTTTTAGCTCTTATTGCCCGCGATTTTCCCGATGCCCAACAAGAAACCGAACTCGACCGAATACGGGCTTATCATCGAGCCTTTGCCGAAAGCCGCCGCCGTTCTTACATTCCCAACATGCAGTATGTAAAAACACTCAACGAGTGGGTTAAACCTTTTACTCAGGCACCCGAAGCAGACCACCCTGTTTATTCTCAAAACATGGTGGTTCATGCCCCTTCGGGAACCGGTAAGTCGGCGTTGTTAGCTTTTTGGACCGAGCAATTTCGAAAACGCAATCCCGATGCTCTGGTTGTGGAGCACTATATCGGTATAGGTGCAAACACCGAAAGCCAATATGAAGCCATTACCCATTTGCTTCACGAAATCAAACAACACACGCAAACAGAAGCTGAAATTCCCCGAAATCCCAATGAACTGGAACGAAGTGTGGCGCAATGGTTGGGATATTTGAAAACTCAACCTACACTTTGGGTGATTGATGGGGTTAATCAGCTATCAGAACATGCCCAACTATTGGGTTGGATTCCCCAACTCATCCCCAACAACATTAAAATACTGCTTTCGACTACCGATGCCAATCATGCCGGACAACTTAACCATCTCGGTTGGCAACTCCTCCAAGTACAACCTCTTTCTGAAAGGGAACGCGAAGCACTTACGGTTCGGTACTTATCGGAGTACAGCAAATCGCTGCCGGCTGAGTTGGTGAAACATATAGCTGCGAACGAAAAAACTGCAACCCCATTGTTTTTGCGCGTACTTTTAGAAGAACTTCGCCTGCATGGTCAACACGAAAGTCTATCCGATATTACCCAACAACTGTTAAGCAATGATAGCATTGACGACTTGTTTCAAGCGGTTTTACATCGTTTAGAACATTCGTTTGGCACCGAAGCGGTTCAAAAGGTAATGACCAATCTTTGGGTGTCGCGTTATGGATTGAACGAAGACGAATTATCAGAAGTATGCCATTTATCTCGGGTAAAGCTATCGGGCATCATTTCTGCCTTCGACTACCACCTCCTTCGCAAAAGCGGTACATTTTCTTTCTTTCACGACTATTTGCGGAATGCCGTTCATCAACGCTACCTCGCCGACCAAGCCAACGTTACGATAGCAACTCAACAACTGCTACACTATTTTGAAAAGAAAATTAATGATGTTTTAGTTACCCGTTCAGACGCATCAACGGAATCCGAGAGCACTGTAATAGAATTGAGAATTTTAAGCGAAACAGGCTGGCTAATGTTGGAGTTGAACGAGTATGAACGTTTAGCTGCTTTCCTTAGTAACTTGCAAGTCATGCCGGTTTTATGCACCGAAAGCGATTACGATTTTATGCGCCTATGGAGTTTGTTGGAACAAAAAGGTTACGGTTATTTTGATCATTACGCAAAGCGATTTGCTGCTGAAGGAATAGACATTGTCGGTGGTGATACTGTCTATTTTGACCAAAGCATCAACAACTTATTGGCAAAACCTATTTTAGCCCACCCCTTATCACTTTTGCTCGAAACACTTTTTAAACGCAGTTTAAATTACAAAACAGAGAACATCGCCAATCTTTTATGCGCTTTTTACCAACATACCAACCAACAAAAAAGGCTGATTGACCTGCTTATCAAACAGAGTCATACTCAACTTACCCTCTCAAATTTGGCTGAAGCTGAAAACAAAATCAATGTTGCATTCGAGTTGTTGGCCAAAGAACCTGATCTCCTTCTATTGTCCAAAGCTTATATCTACGCAGGCGATATTGCATTGAATAAAAACCACTTAGACGAAGCAATGGAAGCCTATGCCACATCGCTAGGCCTAGCAGAACAAATCAAAGATGAACATATTATTGAAATTAGTAGAAAAAATATTGGCTTTGTCCATTATTTCTCAAAACGTTATACTGAAGCATTAGATTGCTACCTGCAAAATTTAGCCTATGCTCAAAGGACAGGAAACAAACGCAACCTTGCCGAGGCTCTTGGAAACATAGCAAGTTTGCTATCTGAAACAGAACAGTTTGAAGAATCAATTTCGTATTACCAACAAGTAATCGGTATTGCTAATGAATTGGGGGCACCCCATATAATTGCTCTCGTCAACGGTAATATGGGTTCGGTCTATTTTAGAACCGGGCAAAAGCAAAAAGCGATAGAGTGCTATGATATAACATTAGAAATTTTAAGAGTATTGAAAATGCGAGACCATTTCGTTATGTCACTAATTCAACAATCTTCCTTTTTGTTGGCGATGATAGAAGAAGCCGGTAAGATAGACAAAGAGGTGATGGAAAAAATAGACCAAAATCTTGCCGAAGCGGTAAAACTTGCCAACGATATACAACGCTTGGATTTTGTAGCAGATGTGGAATATCTTTTCTGGCGGACAAATCGCATTTTTAACCAACCCGAAAAAGCAGAACATCACCGTCTGATTGCCTTAAATCAACTGATAGATATAGGTGAGGAGAATCTGCGCCAAGAGCAAAAGCACCGAATAAAAGAATTGCAAGCAAATTTGCCGGGTGATTGGGGTAAAAATCATAGTTAATGAGTAGTTTATAATAATTTATAAATGCTAAAGGATGTCTAAAACCGAAGTACGAGTTTTTCTTTCCTCTACTTTTCGCGACCTGAACCACGAACGCGAAGTATTGATGAAAAAGATTTTTCCCGAACTAAAAGCCATTTGCAGAGCTAAAGGGATTACCGTAACCGAAGTAGATTTGCGTTGGGGAATTACAGACGAAGAAGCCGTATTGGGTCGAATCGTGCGCACCTGTATGGAAGAGATAGACCGTTGCCGTCCTTATTTCATCGGATTTTTGGGCGGTCGTTACGGATATATTCCCGATTATGTCGAAATCAGCAAAGATGCCTATTTGCTGAGTGATTACCCTTGGATGGAAGATGCCATTTTAGACGAATTGTCTATTACCGAAATGGAGTTTAGATATGGCGGACTTGACGAACAAGGGAAATACGCTACCGGAAACGGTATGTTACCCCATCCTTTGTTCTATTTCAAAAAGACCATCCAAGCCAACGAAGACACCCCCCGAATTGCCGAATTGCAAAACACCATCGCGCAAAAAGGCATTGAAGTAAAAGAGTTCGCCGATGCCGAAGAGTTTGGCAAACTGGTTTACGATGATTTTATAGCACTCATTGCCCGCGATTTTCCCGATGCCCAACAAGAAACCGAACTGGATAGAATACGGGCTTATCATCGGGCCTTTGCCGAAAGCCGCCGCCGTTCTTATATTCCCAACATGCAGTACATCAAAACCCTCAATGAGTTTGCCAATTCTACTGATTTGGGCAAAATGATGGTTTATGCCACATCGGGAGCAGGTAAATCGGCATTGTTGGCTTTTTGGATAGACATGTTCAAAAAGCGCAACCCCCATGTTTTTGTCTTCGAGCATTATGTGGGCATGGGCGCGAAATCAAACGACCATATTGACGTTATCCTGCACCTGCTCCACGAAATTAAACAGCAGACAGACATTAATGCTCATATCCCTAATAAAGCAGAGGAACTGGAGCAATCGGTCAACAAATGGTTGGGTTATTTAAAGGATGCCCCAACTTTGTTGGTCATAGACAGTATAGACCAATTGACATCCACCTCTCAAAGTTTGAACTGGTTACCGGAAGTGTTGCCATTTAATATCAAACTACTGATTTCAACTAATATAGAAACCGCTGCCGAAAAATGGGAAACAACGGGCAACAAGATACTCACCGTACAACCGTTGACGGAACGGGAACGCGAAGCCCTGACCGTGCGCTACTTATCGGAATACAGCAAATCGTTACCCGCAGAGTTGGTTAAACATATTGCTGCCGATGAAAAAACAGCCACCCCTTTGTTTTTGCGAATACTATTAGAAGAACTTCGCCTGCACGGACAGCACGAAAGCCTTAGCGACATTACCAAAACCCTCTTAAACAGTGCCAATATTGACGAACTGTTCCAACATGTATTAGCGCGTTTGGAACACTCTTTTAATGAAAAAACGGTTAGTGCTGCTTTATCATTCCTTTGGGTATCCCGCTTTGGGTTAGCCGAAGACGAAATTGCCGAATTGTGCCAAATATCGAGAGTGAGCTTATCTGCCTTGTTATCGGCATTTGATTACCACCTCTTGCGGCGAAACGGGTTGATTTCCTTTTTCCACATTTACCTCCGAAGAGCGGTAGAGCAGAGGTATTTGGCCGACAAACAGAACCTGTCCGGCATTACCCAACAATTAGCCACGTACTTTGAACAAAAAGTATTGGCAAACAGGGGATATTATCTACATGCCAAAGATAAAACGCAAACAGAAAGTCTGACGACTGTTGATATTGAAGTGCAAACGCGTCATATCAAAGAATTGGCATGGCTGTTCGAATATACCGGCAATATCAACCGCCTGCATAATTTAGTAGCAATTCCCGATGTATTTAACGTGCTCAGTGATAAACCTAACGCTATAGATTTGTTGAAAATCTGGGCAACCCTTGAACAGTCCGGATTTAGCGTGGTGGAAACCTATTTTGAGGCGTTGCGCTTGTTGCAACAACAAAACTACTCACCGCTCTTTGTTGGCACCTTTATGCATAATATTGCCGGCTTTTTTTCCTCAGTCGGACATGTTGACGAGGCGGTTGAAATTGGTAAACAAGAATTAGAAATAGCCAAAACTCTGGACGATCCGCTAAAATTAGGAATGGCTTATTATACACTCGGTGCCAATTATAGTATGAGCAGGTTTTTTGATGATGCCTTAGTACATTTGGCAAAAGCCGAATCAATAGCAGAAGAGTTGAACGACCCGAACCTGATGATTGGTGTAACCGGTAATTTGGGGAATGTCTATTATTTTAAGGGGGATATGGAAAAGGCATTATCCTATTACCGCAAAGCCGGAGAGGTTATCGAATCGTCGGGAATTAACACCTCCCGTCTTAGTAACTACATCAGTCTTGGCACCGTTTACACCATGTTGGGTGAGATGGAAGAAGCAGAACAGCTTTTTAAATTGAGTATAACCATAGCCCAAGAAACGGGTGAAGTGGATGCCGAAGCACATATACTAATCAATTTAGCTTCTTTGTACGACCTTTGCGGGCGTTATGAAGAGTCTGCAATCAATTTTACCAAAGGGCTGGAAATGGTGAAAAGATTAGGCAGAAAACAACTCATCAACATAGCCGAAGGAGGGTTAGGACGGGTACATATTAATTTGGGTAATTTTGAAGAGGCAAAAAAATGTCTGTATGCCTGCATAGAAAGCGCCAAAGTCATCAATGACCAAATGGGTATCAGTATTGATAAAGGATGGCTTTCCTTCGTTTATGAGCAAGAAGGTAATACAGATAAGGCATTTGAATATATCAATGTAGCTGTTGACGTGGCTCGGGAAAAGCAACAAATGTATGAACTTGCCTTTTGGTTAACGGAAAAAAGCAGATATCTCTACCGATTTGTGAAAGGCAACGACTTCAAACCAGCCCAACAAAAGGAATACTTAGAGGAAGCAATTCAGGCAATTGATGAAGTGTTGAACATTATAGAAACTGCACAGCTTGCCAATATGAAGGAGGTTGCCGAGTTGCTAAAATCACAACTCCTGTTTGAAGCAAATGCTTCTAATGCCCCGGCGCGCTACGACCTAATCCCTACGGTTCAAACCTTGCTCGAGAACGAAAACCTTTCGGAAGAATTAATCATCTGCATCCACTTTACATTGTGGTTGATGAAAAAAGAACTTGATTTCCCTGAACAGGAAGTAGAGCAGCTATACCGTGAAACATTAGCACTGTACCATGCCACCACCACCACGCCCAATACTCATTTGAAAGCACATATCAAACCACTGCTCCAAAAAGAGCAGGGTTAGCGTAAAAAATTTATCTGCCGAGAATGAAATTACAGCGAAACACAAGGTTCTAAGGCAGCCGCTTCTTTGACGGCTTTGTTTACTGCCTCCACAACATGCTCGTCTAATGCTGAGGGGATAATTTCTTCGCGGGTGGGGTTTGCCACACAACCCGCAATGGCATAAGCAGCGGCAAGTTTCATTTTAGGGGTAATAACTTTGGCTCGAACGGCCAATGCCCCCTTAAAGATGCCCGGAAAACCTAACACATTGTTGATTTGATTGGGGAAATCACTCCTGCCGGTTCCTACAATAGCCGCACCGCCTTTGATGGCTTCATCGGGCATGATTTCGGGTTCGGGATTGGCCAGAGCAAATACAATCGCATCTTTGGCCATTGTCCTCACATCATCGGCGGTGATTAAATTGCCCACACTCACTCCAATGAACACATCGGCATCGCGTAAAGCATCGGCAAGTGTGCCTTGACGGTCGTTTAAATTGGTATATCTCAGGATCTCTTGTTTTATTTTGTTGAGGTCGGTTCGTTTGCTGTGGATTATCCCTTTGGTATCGCACATAAGGATGCTATTTACCGGAATGCAAATATCGTTGTTGTTGTTCACACACCTCAACAACCGCGCAATTGCCACACCGGCAGCCCCGGAACCATTGATGACCACTTTCAGGTCTCCAACCTTTTTACCCAATACTTTGCAAGCATTGATGATAGCGGCAAGTGCCACGACCGCTGTGCCGTGTTGGTCATCGTGAAAAACCGGAATGCCCAAATCCTGAAGTTTTTCCTCCACTTCAAAACAACGAGGCGCGGAGATGTCTTCTAAATTGATGCCGCCAAAAACAGGAGCTATCATCCGTATGGTTTGTACAATTTCATCTACATTTTGGGTGTCCAAACAGATAGGGAAGGCGTTGATGCCTGCAAACTTTTTGAACAACATGGCTTTACCTTCCATGACCGGCAATGCTGCCAAAGCCCCAATATTGCCCAAGCCTAACACGGCAGAACCATCGGTAATAATGGCAACCGTATTGCCTTTCATGGTATAACGCCAAACTTCTTCCGGGTTTTTGGCTATTTCTAAACAGGGTCCCGCCACTCCCGGCGAATAGACTAAAGATAAATCGTGAGCCGAATGAATTTCTACTTTAGACTCAACGCTAATTTTGCCTTGCAAATGCTCGTGCAAAAGCAAGGACTCTACATAATCCGGGTGCATAATTGATTTGGTTAAATTTGATAAATGGTTGGTTGGCGATCTCTAAATCAATTGAATTGAAATGACTCTCCGATAAAAGACTACACCGGCAATTCAATTGATAGTTGATGATAGGGTTATCAACCTGTTAAACGCCCTTTAAGTTTGAAAAGGGAGCAGTTAAAGTCAATTTAAAGGGCGTGCTCCAAAAAACCTCCATCTATGTTGGAAGCATCGAGTCTATACAATTGTGGATAGGCAAGTGAGCTAAGTAATAGATATGCTCTTTTATGCCGAAGTTGCCAAAAGAATCATTTTTGATTGGGAGGGTACCTTGTTTTTAAGAGGGTAGAGTGGGCATGGGTAAATTCGCTCAAACAGGTCAGCTTTTTTAGGGATTGGCCAAATAATCATTAATACCATTATCCTAATCAAAAGAACCCACCCAAACCCCTCCGAGGAGGCGAATTAAAACGCTTTAACCAACCATTCGTGGTTTGAATTTAAACCATAATTTGTATTAGCTTTAGATAAGGAAGGTAAGGTAAGGCAGTCTATATTACGGTTCTACATTTCCAAAACTTCTCCAAGCTAAACCAATTCCTACATCGGCACATACCCATCCTATCGGTAAACCCACAGCAGGATTAGAGTTGAATACAATGTCTCCAACTTTTATCGTAACATTGGGAGCGGAGTTTGATACGTCTATTTTTATTCTGTTGGCTCCTTTTCCCATAAAAATCACTTTGGAAATGCGACATTGCCCCATAATCGGTGACCGCTAAAATTATCCGACAAATTGGCCCTAATACTTGAAAATGCCATGCCTGTTGTTACTTCTGTAGGGACTAATACGGGGATATTACTCGTTGGTTGGGCTTAGTATCTCACGTTAAAGTAAGACTTTCCCCAATTACATCCTTTTCAAAAGAGGTGTGAATGCTTTCAGGTAAGCCGAAAACTTGCCCCAATTGATGTTTTCATGTATTCTAAGGCATGTTTTGATAAACAAAAAGGCGATGCTTGTTTACTAAACGAGCATCGCCTTTTATGATAGTAGCCGATTAGAATAAATAAACAAAGAGATTATTTATCTTTTTTCTGAGCATCTGGTGTCGGAATTGTTTTTTGCAGTTGTGCCGGTTGTTCGTTTGTTCCTTTGGGAGAACTTTGGTTGGGTACTAAATCCAAAACCTCAATGTCATAAACTAAAATGGCATTTGCAGGGATTGTACCTCGTTGACGATCGCCATAAGCTAGGGTTGAAGGAATGATAAACGACCCTTTCCCACCTTTTTTAAGTAAAGAAATAGCCTCTCTAACGCCTCTTGTCTGCCGATTCATAGGCATATCAGTACCGTTGCCTTTAGAAGATTCAACCTCAGTGCCATCTAACAACTTAACGCTGTATCGCATTTTTGCAATTAAATCATCTTCGGGAGCGACTGTGCCGGATCCTTGTTTTTCAATATTATATTGAAGTCCGGAGGCACTTGATTGCATTTTAAGATCTTTGGCAGCAACGTAATCAGCTATAAGCTTTTTATCAGCTTCATCTTGGGTTTTTCTTTGGGACTCTCGTTCGTTAGTATATTCTTCTTGTGTTTGTACTTTTAGCAAAGAAATCGTGTATTTTAATTTGTCTCCTTTTTTGGTGAAATTTGGAACACGGTCACCATATATTGAATCGACCGGTACAAGTAAAGTAGCACTATCGCCGGCTGACATTTGAGTAATTCCATCATTCAATGCTCCTTTAAAAAGCGTTTCCTGAAATTTGAACGAAAGTGGACGATTGTTTTTGTAGGAGGAGAATATAATAGAGTCTTTTTCGGTTGCATATTGCATGTGGAGTGTGACAAAGTCTCCGATTTTGGCTTTTGGGCCATCGTTTTTGGTATGTACGTTGTATTGTAAACCGGATGGAGAAGATGAGTAGCCCGACCCGCCTGAATTACAACCAATTACCAATATCGAAAGGATTAAAAGAGATGCGATGATATTTTTCATGAATAATGATGTTTGATGGCTTAAATAAAGAAAATGTTCCCCTAAACTTAAAAAACAGCCTTCACTATTTAGGTTATCTGAATAGCAGGGCTGTTTTCTAAGAAATTTTATTTGACTGTTTTATTTCACTTCCAGTAGTTCGATATCAAACACTAAAACTGAATTTGGTGGAATGCTTGGGCCAACTTGTTGAGGTCCATAAGCCAAACCTGAAGGGATAATGATTTTACCTTTTCCACCCGGTTTGAATAGGGGAATACCTTCTTGCCATCCACGGATAACACCTCTTAAAGGAAATTCGGTTGGTTCTCCACGGTCATAAGAAGAGTCGAATTTGGTTCCGTCTAATAAAGTACCTGAATAATGTACTTTTACATTGCTTTCAAGGGTAGGATTAGCTCCTTTACCTTCTTTATCAACAACATAATAAATTCCCGATTCGGTTGACTTAGCATTGAGTTTGTTATCTGTTACAAACTTCTTGATTAACTCAGCATCCACGCGGGCTTGTTCTTGTGGATCGGGAGGAGTTGCTTGATGATTTGGGGGAGGAGTAGTTTGCTGTTCTTCTGTTTTTGCAGTGGTAGTTTCGGTTTCTTTAGTTGAATTTTGTTTGCACGATACCGCAAAAAATAAGATAACGGTTAGCAATAAAAACATCTTTTTCATTTTGTAAAAAATTTATGTTTAAGATTAAAATCGGCCGCAAAGGTAATAACAATAACAACGTTAATGATTATCGGGTCAATTATTTTCTAACTATACTGCAAAAAGAGTGGGTGAAAGCTCATCGGTATAGTTCGGAAGCAAATCAATGATTTTTTGTACTGTCTCATCTAAAGTAAGATTTGAACTACCTCCCGCAGCATTTTTATGTCCACCGCCTTTAAAGTAAAGCGCAGCGAACTCGTTAGCAGCAAAATCTCCTTTCGAGCGAAGCGATAATCGAACGGCATCTTTATCTTCTTTTACCAATATGCTAAATCTTACGGAGTTGATGCTGAGGGGGTAATTCACAATGCCTTCCATGTCCCCCGATTTGTATTGATAGTGCTCCATTTCAGCATTGGAGATGGAAATTATTGCAGTAGAGTACTCGGAGAAAACTTTTAGTTTTTCGGTGATACAGAAACCTAAGAACCGAAGTCTTGTTTCGGTAAAACTGTCAAAAAGAGCTTCGTTAATGTTTTCAACGGCTGCACCTCTTTCCATAAGAAATGCAGTAACTTTAAACGAATCTGAATTTAAATTGTATTTAAATCTACCGGTATCGGAACAAATACCGGTATATAGCCCATCTGCAATTAATTGATTGATGCGGTTTTCCTCGCCCAAAAGATGAATGAAGCGAAAGACAAGTTCTGCTGTGGAACTGGCTTTGCTATCGCATAGCGCGTAATCCACTACAAAATTGGGTAGTAAATGATGGTCAATCATTATTTTTATCGCTTTTGCATTGGTCAATAGCAAATCCATCCCTTTTGCACGCGAAGCAGTGTTGAAATCGAGTATAAAAATTATGCCGGCATTACTCAGTAAACGCGTACCTTCTTCAGATTCATCTTCAAAGGTCAGCACAGATTCTTGTTTTACTAAAAAGGATAAAAAAGAAGGTGGTGAAGTTGGAACAATAACATTAACAAGATGTCCATAGCTCTTCAAAAAGTGATACATCGCCATTGAAGAACCGATTGCATCACCGTCAGGTCCTGTGTGAGTTACTATAACTATGTTTTGATGCTTAATTAATAAGTGTTTGACGTTTTCTATATCCATTATCTTATTGAGTTTGGTTCATTGTATTTATGAAACACTTAAACACAGTTTGTGATTGATTAGATTGTTGTTTGTATGAGTTGCAAGGACAAAGTTCTGCTTTTTTGACAAACTCTTGAAAAAAAATAAAGAATATCGGTGAAACTGTACAATTCTTTTTACCTTTGCAGCCCAATTGGAGGGGAAACTTCTAATATTTCTTTCAATTAAAGAGTAAAACGATTAAAAAGACTTGAAATGACAGGGAACAGGACTTTTTCGATGATTAAACCCGATGCTGTTAAAAACAATAGTATCGGTGCAATTTTAGCTCAAATTAATGCTAGCGGATTTAAGATTATAGCGATGAAATACACCAAACTAACTAACGAAAAGGCCGGTGAGTTTTATGCCATTCATAAAGAACGTCCTTTTTATGGTGAGTTGGTATCTTTTATGTCGTCTGGTCCGATAGTCGCTTTAGTATTAGAAAAAGACAATGCTGTGGAAGATTTCAGAACCTTAATCGGCAGTACCGACCCAAGTAAAGCTGATGTTGGTACAGTTAGGAAGCTATATGGTACAAACGTAGGTGAAAATGCAGTTCATGGCTCAGACTCAGATGATAATGCAACGATTGAAGCGAACTTCTTTTTCAGTTCATTAGAGCGTTTTTAAGAGATTATATATAATAAGGAATACGAGAGAGAAGGATTGTTTTAGGTAGAAGCCCACTTTTATTGAGCCGACTAAATTTTTGTATTTTTTTACAAAAAAAGTTTGAGCGGCACGCTTAAAATATGTATCTTTGCACTCGCTTTTCTTGAAGGCACCTTTCTTAACGTTTTTTCACTCTTGCAGTGGATATGTTTTCGGGACAGATGTCGTTTGGTTAGGTGGAAACAGGTTTTTTTAACTTATTTGTTGCGAGCGTTTTTAATTATCGCAAGTTTGTACGACTTTTAAAATTTAAGGGTTACTCATGCCTACTATACAACAGTTAATCAGAAATGGAAGGGAGCCGATAGTATCGGTCAGTAAATCAAGAGCATTGGACAAATGCCCTCAAAGACGAGGCGTATGCACCAGAGTATATACCACTACTCCTAAGAAGCCTAATTCTGCACTACGTAAAGTTGCAAAAGTTCGTCTTACTAACCAAATTGAAGTAATCGCCTACATACCGGGCGAAGGACATAATTTGCAAGAGCACTCTATAGTGCTAATTCGTGGTGGAAGGGTAAAAGACTTGCCCGGTGTACGTTACCATATTGTTCGTGGCACTTTAGATACAGGTGGGGTTGATAAAAGAAGACAAGGCCGATCTAAGTATGGTGCGAAACGTCCTAAAAAAGGAGCGGTTGCAGCAGCACCGGTCAAAGGAGGAAAGAAAAAATAAAAGCTAGTCAATAACAAATAAATAGATATAGTAACGTTATGCGCAAGGCAAAACCAAAAAAGAGAATTCTTCTGCCCGATCCTAAATTTAATGACACCCAAGTTACTCGGTTCGTCAATATGATGATGTGGGAAGGCAAGAAAAGCATAGCCTATAGAATATTTTACGATGCTATGGACATGGCAGAAGGTATGTCTCAGGAAAACGGTTATGAACTTTGGAAAAAAGCATTAAACAATATTATGCCTTCAGTTGAGGTGCGAAGTCGCCGTATTGGTGGAGCAACTTTTCAAATCCCAAGTGAGATTCGACCAGAAAGACGCATTTCAGTTGGCATGAAATGGCTAATCACCTATTCGCGTAAGCGTACCGGAAAATCAATGGCTCATAAATTGGCTTCCGAGATTGTAGCTGCTTCTAAAAATGAAGGAGCATCTGTTAAAAAGAAAGACGAAACGCACCGTATGGCGGATGCAAACAAAGCTTTCGCACATTTTAGAGTTTAACAAGTAAAATAGTAGTAAACATTTTTTGTTTTTTTGAATAATAGTTAAGGGAAAATGGCACGTGATTTAACATATACGAGAAACATCGGAATTGCAGCACACATTGATGCAGGTAAAACCACCACTACTGAAAGAATACTCTATTATACGGGTATTATTCACAAGATGGGGGAGGTGCATGATGGAGGTGCTACAATGGACTGGATGGAACAAGAGCAAGAACGAGGTATCACGATTACTTCGGCAGCTACTCGTACAGCATGGAGATTTTTGGATCAAGACTACCAAATCAATATTATTGACACACCCGGCCACGTAGATTTTACCGTCGAGGTTGAGCGTTCGCTTCGTGTTTTAGACGGAGTTGTGGCTTTGTTTTGTGCCGTAGGTGGTGTAGAACCTCAGTCAGAAACTGTATGGAGACAAGCTAATCGTTATAGTGTTCCTAGAATCGGTTTTGTAAACAAAATGGATAGGACAGGTGCCGATTTTCTTGAAGTAGTCAAACAGGTACATGACGTATTAGGTGCTAACCCTATTCCAATTCAAATCCCTATTGGTGCAGAAGAAACCTTCAGAGGTGTTGTCGATCTTATTCGCAACGAAGCAATTATTTGGGACGATGATACTCAAGGAATGACCTCTAAAGTAATTCCTATTCCTGAAGATTTGATTGAAGTTGTAGCAGAATACCGACAAAAAATGTTGGAGGCAGTTGCAGATTATGATGACGGCATCTTAGAGAAATTCTTCGATAATCCGGAGTCAATTACGGATGATGAAATCAATAACGCTATTAGAAAAGCGACTATTGACATGTCCATTATTCCGATGTTCTGTGGCTCATCTTTCAAAAACAAAGGAGTTCAGGCTATGTTAGATGCGGTAATTAAATTTTTACCATCACCTTTGGACAAGCCTGCGATTGAAGGTATCAATCCTGATACTGACGAACCTACCTTCCGCAAAGTGGATGTGAAAGAGCCTTTTGCTGCATTAGCATTCAAAATAGCTACCGATCCTTATGTTGGACGATTAACATTCTTTCGTGTATATTCCGGACGATTAGAGGCAGGTGGTCAAGTGCTGAATACCAGAACCGGCAAGAAAGACAGGGTTTCTCGTATCTATCAGATGCATGCCAACAAGCAAAATCCTATTGACGCTGTTGAATGTGGTGATATTGGAGCCGGTGTGGGTTTTAAAGACGTTAAAACCGGTGATACTATTTGTCATCCCGATCACCCAATCGTATTGGAAAGCATGAATTTCCCTGAACCGGTTATTTCATTAGCTATTGAGCCTAAAACTCAAAAAGATATTGATAAGTTAGGCAATGGACTTTCAAAGTTGGCTGAAGAGGATCCGACATTCAAAGTTAAATATGACGAGGATACAGGTCAGACTGTTATTAGCGGAATGGGTGAACTTCACCTTGAGATTATTGTAGATCGCCTTAGACGTGAGTTCAAGGTTGAATGTAATCAGGGTGCGCCACAAGTTAATTACAAAGAGGCTATTACCCGTAAATACGACCATACAGAGATATATAAAAAGCAATCAGGTGGTAGAGGTAAATACGCCAAAATTTCTTTGGAAGTAATGCCTGCTAAACCCGATGCAGAAACCGGTGAAATCAAACCGGGGCTTCAGTTCTTAAACGAAATTGTCGGAGGTTCTATTCCACGAGAATTTATTCCTTCTGTACAAAAAGGTTTTGAACTTGCCATGAAGAACGGTCCTTTAGCCGGGTATCAAATGGAATCACTTTGTGTCCGTTTGTATGATGGTGGTTTCCATGCTGTGGACTCAGACGCTTTCTCTTTTGAAATGGCTGCGAAAATGGCTTTCAGAGTAGCAACTCGTAATGCAGGTGCTCAGATTTTGGAACCTATCATGAAATTAGAAGTAGTTACCCCTGATGAATATACCGGTGATGTGATGGGCGATTTAAACCGCCGTCGTGGTATGATGGAGGGAATTGACATGAAAAACAATGCACAAGTTATTAAAGCTAAAGTTCCACTTTCGGAAATGTTTGGTTATGTAACTTCATTGCGAACAATAACATCGGGACGTGCAACTTCAAGTATGGAGTTCTCGCATTTTGCCCCTGCACCGGCATCAATCGCCGAAGACGTAATTGCTAAGGCTAAAGGAAATGTAAAAGTAGAATTAGAATGACAACACAAAGAATCAGGATTAAGTTAAAATCTTATGATCATAACTTAATAGACAAATCTTCGGCTAAAATTGTAAAGACCGTGCGTTCCACCGGTGCTGCCGTATCGGGTCCTATTCCTCTGCCAACAGAGAAAAAGATATTCACGGTGCTTCGTTCTCCACACGTTGATAAGAAAGCGCGGGAGCAGTTTGAATTGTGTACCTACAAGAGATTGTTGGATATATACAGTTCGACCTCTAAAACTATAGATGCGCTGATGAAATTAGAATTGCCTAGCGGCGTTGACGTAGAAATTAAAGTATAAAATACCATGAAAGGTCTGATTGGCAAAAAAATAGGCATGACCAGCTTTTTTGATGAAGCAGGAAAGCAGGTTCAGTGTACGGTTCTGGAAGTAGGGCCTTGCTATGTAACACAGGTGAAAACCATCGAAACAGATGGATATAATTCTGTTCAGCTTGGATTTGACGAGCGAAAAGAGAAAAACACACCTGCCCCTTTAAAAGGACATTTCAAGAAAGCCGGTACTACTCCAAAACGGATGGTAATGGAGTTTCGCAACTTTGATCTCCCTGCAAACTTAGGAGACACCTTTGGAGTTAGTTTACTTGAAGGAGTTAAAAAAGTTACAGTTGTAGGTACCTCTAAAGGGAAAGGATTTCAAGGAGTTGTAAAACGACATGGATTCCAAGGTGTTGGTGGTCAAACACACGGTCAGCACAATAGGTTAAGGGCTCCTGGTTCAATTGGTTCTGCTTCATACCCCTCACGTGTATTCAAGGGAATACGCATGGCCGGAAGAATGGGTGCAGACCGAGTTAAAGTTCCCAATTTGAAATTGGTGAAAATATTGGAAGAAAAAAACTTAGTGTTAGTGGGCGGTGCAGTTCCCGGACATAAAGGTTCTTACATAATCATTGAAGTGAAATAAGACTATGTTACGCAATATCTTAAACATAAATGGTCAGGATACCGGTCGAACGGTCGAGTTGCCAGAAGAAGTATTTGGGTTAGAGCCCAATGAACATGTGATGTACCTTTCTGTAAAGCAATATTTGGCTGCACAAAGACAAGGAACGCACAAAACGAAAGAAAAGTGGGAAGTTTCTCGCTCTACCCGAAAGATAAAACGTCAAAAAGGTACAGGTGGTGCTCGTGCAGGTAGTTTGAAAAACCCTATGTTCAAAGGTGGTGGAACAATTTTTGGTCCCCGTCCCCGCGATTATAGTTTCAAGCTAAATAAAAAAGTTAAAGCTTTAGCTCGCAATTCAGCACTATCAGTATTGGCAAAAGATAATCGAATTTTAGTTGTAGAAGATTTTAACTTCGAAACACCTAAGACAAAAGAGTTTGTGAAAGTACTGGCTTCTTTGGGACTTAGTTCAAAGAAAACCTTGTTAGTTTTGAAGGATGTTGCTAAGAATGTACATCTCTCACTTCGCAATATCCCCAATACTAAGATAGCTACCGCAAAATTGCTTAACACCTATTCGATACTGAATACCAATACTTTGATCTTAACTGAGAGTGCAGCTAAAACATTCACCGGTTCAGAAAATTAAAACCCCGGAAGGAACTAAACTTAAAATGTCATGTCGCGAGATATATTGATTAAACCCTTGGTTACTGAAAAAACAGCTAAACTTACCGAAAAACAGAATAAATACTGTTTTATTGTTGATAAGAAAGCTAATAAAGTAGAGATTCGCAAAGCTATAGAGGCGATGTATGGCGTGAGTGTTGTTGATGTCAATACCGTAATTGCCCCAACAAGAATTCGTTCTCGTATGACTAAACGCGGTGTGATTGAAGGACGGACGAACTCAATCAAAAAAGCATTTATTACCATTGCATCTACGGATGTGATTGATTTTTATGCTGAAATTTAGGCTATTTAAAATTTGCTAAAATAATGGTTAGGGATAACCGATAACTATCCTTTGAATTTCTTATGGCAACAAAAAAATTAAACCCCATTACCCCTGGCACTCGATTCAGAATAGCCAATACTTTTGCAGAACTAACGGCTGAAAAGCCTGAGAAAAGTTTGATTAAAAGTCTGTCTAAATCTGGTGGAAGAAATAATCAGGGACGAATGTCTGTACGACAAAGAGGTGGAGGACACAAGAGACGATACCGTTTAATTGACTTTAAACGCGATAAGTTTAATGTGCCGGCAAAGGTAAACACAATCGAATACGATCCTAATCGTAGTGCTTTTATTGCCCTGTTATTTTATGTTGATGGTGAAAAGCGATATATTATATCACCTGAAGGTTTAAAAGTAGGACAAGAGGTGATTGCCGGAGACGGTGCAAACATTTCTCCCGATGTAGGCAATTCTATGAAACTGCGATACATCCCTTTGGGTACAGTGATACATAATGTTGAACTAACACCCGGTCGAGGTGGAGTTATGGCTAGAAGTGCAGGAACTTATGCACAGTTAGCGGCAAAAGACGGCAGATATGCTATTCTTAAATTGCCTTCAGGGGAAACTAGAATGGTATTGCTTGAATGTGTTGCGACAATAGGTACTGTTTCAAACTCAGACCATAATCTCGAAAGACTTGGAAAGGCTGGACGTAAACGATGGCTAGGATTTCGTCCTCGCGTTCGAGGGGTAGCAATGAACCCTGTTGATCACCCTATGGGTGGTGGTGAAGGTCGGGCTTCAGGTGGTCACCCACGTTCAAGAACCGGCTTGTATGCAAAAGGGCAGAAAACCCGTAACAGAAATAAACCGTCTTCAAGACTAATCATTAATAACAGAAAGAAAAGTAAATAGTTATGGCTCGCTCCTTAAAAAAAGGACCTTATATTCACCATAAATTGCTCAAGAAAATTGAAGCTGCAAGTAGTGGTAAGAAAAAGTCGGTCATTAAGACATGGTCTCGTGCTTCTATGATAATACCGGATTGCGTAGGGTTAACTTTTACAGTCCACAATGGCAATAAATTCATACCGGTATATGTGACGGAGAATATGGTGGGACACAAATTGGGTGAGTTTGCTCCTACACGTAATTTTAAAGGACATGCTGCCAAGAAGAAATAGGCAAATTGTGTAAATCTAATTAAGAAATAGCGAATAAATTTATAGTCGGTACATGGAAACGAATGCAAGTTTAAGAAATTATCCTACATCTCCTCGGAAAATGAGACTTCTAGCAGATGTTATTAGGGGAAAAAAAGTGGAAGATGCACTAAAGGTGCTTAGGTTTTCTAAGCAGTTTGCGTCCAGACCGCTAACTCAGTTGCTGCTTTCAGCAATTGCAAATCGCCAAAATAACTCTGAAGCTGGACTGGAAGAGGGCAATGTGTATGTTAAACGTATTATGGTGGATAGTGGTCGCATGTTGAAGCGATTTCGTCCTGCCCCTCATGGAAGAGCACACAGAATACGCAAACGTTCTAATCATGTTACCATCGTTTTAGACGCAGAAACAGTTTAATACAAATAACTAAGGCTAAGGGCAGAATTTAAGAAACAAATAATTTATGGGACAAAAAGTAAACCCTATTGCACATAGGTTAGGATATATAAGAGGTTGGGATTCTAATTGGTTTTCTACCCCTGCTACCTTTCCTGAAAAGTTGCGCGAAGATGAGCAAATTAGACAATACTTGAATGCACGTATTGCCAAAGGCGGTATTGCACGGATTGTAATTGAGCGCACTCTCAAGAGAGTTACCATTAATATTCACACCTCCAGACCCGGTATCATTATTGGGAAAGGTGGGGGAGAAGTTGACCGCGTAAAAGACGAATTGAAAAGGTTGACCAAGAAAGATGTTCAAATCAACATTTCTGAAATAAGAACACCCGATTTGGATGCCAGCATTGTTGCCGAAAATATTGCCAAACAGATTGAGTCGAGGGTTAATTATCGTCGTGCAATCAAAATGGCCACAGGCGCAACTATGCGTGCCGGTGCTGATGGAATAAAAGTTAGGATTTCAGGCCGTTTAGGCGGTGCGGAAATGGCGCGAAGTGAAGAAATTAAGGATGGTAAAACACCCCTTCACACATTTCGCTCAGATATAGATTACGCTTTGAAAGAAGCCCAGACAGTTTATGGAAAAATCGGTATCAAAGTTTGGATTTGCAGAGGCGAAGTTTTAGTAAAACGCGATTTGGCCCCTGAAACACCGGCTAAAGACAAGAAACGCAGCCCTAGAGGTGGTGGTAGTGTTGGAGGTAATAATAACCGTCGTAAAGGACAAAACGGTTAGACCATTTTAATTGTATTACATAATTTATTGAGTTAGGTCGAAGTATTGACCAATAAAACGAACAAACGATGTTACAGCCCAAAAGGACGAAATACAGGAAAATGCAGAAGGGCAGAATGAAAGGCGATGCGAACAGAGGTGCCTCTCTTGCTTTCGGCTCATTCGGATTAAAGTCTTTGGAGAGTCATTGGATAACCAATAGGCAAATAGAATCTGCGCGTATAGCGCTGACACGTTACATGAAAAGGGAGGGTAAAGTTTGGATTAGGATTTTTCCTGACAAAACTATCACGAAAAAGCCTTTGGAAGTGCGGATGGGAAAGGGTAAAGGTGCTCACGATCAGTGGGTTGCCGTTGTCAAAGCCGGTAGGATAATGTTTGAATTGGAAGGCGTATCTTTGGCAATTGCAGAAGAAGCATTGCGGTTAGCCTCACAAAAATTACCTATCAAAACCAAATTTATAGTTCGAAGAGATTTTCAAGAATAATAATCCTTAGTAGAAGTCATGGCTAAAAAAGTAAAAATTAATTTTAAGGATCTTTCCACCGATGAACTATTGGAAAAGGAAAGTGAAGAAAAAACACGGTTGCAAAAACTAAGGTTTAATCATGCCGTTTCACCAATTGAAAACACAAATGTGTTGTTGAAACTTCGAAGAGATATAGCGCGCATTAAGACAGAACTGCGTGCCAGGGAAATTAAAAACGAAGCGTAGCGCATAGCATATCATAAAAGTAAAATCTGCATAAGATGACAATGACTGAAAGGAATTTGCGTAAGCAACGTACGGGTGTAGTTGCAAGCAATAAAATGCAAAAGACCATTACCGTACTAGTAGAAAGGAAGGTAAAGCATCCAATCTATGGTAAGTTTATTAAGAAGAGTAAGAAATATGCTGCACACGATGAGAAAAACGAGTGTAACATCGGAGATATAGTGCGCATTATGGAAACTCGTCCGCTTAGTAAAACAAAAAGCTGGCGATTAGTGGAGATTATCGAAAGAGCAAAATAATAAGTGCCATGATTCAACAAGAAAGCCGACTCAGAGTTGCGGACAATAGTGGTGCCAAAGAGGTACTATGTATTCGGGTATTAGGAGGAACAAGGAAACGTTATGCTTCTTTGGGAGACGAAATAGTGGTTAGTGTTAAAGATGCACTGCCATCAGGTAATGTTAAGGCAGGGATTGTTTCAAAAGCCGTTGTTATTAGAACCAAAAAGCAAGTTCGTCGTAAAGATGGAAGCTATATCCGTTTTGACGATAATGCGGTTGTTTTGTTAAACAATGCTGGTGATTTGCGCGGAACTCGTATTTTTGGTCCGGTAGCACGTGAATTGCGAGACAGGGGCTTTACTCGTATAGCGTCTCTAGCACCCGAAGTTATTTAATTATTGTTGGTGTTATCATTTATAGACAGAAAAATAGAGCCATGAGTAATCAAAATCTGAGTAATTTACAGAAACGCTTTAAGCCGAAATTCAAATTAAAAAAGGGCGACAACGTAATTGTTATTGCCGGCGATAGCAAAGGAACTACAGGAAGAGTATTATCCATAGATACCGAAAAAGGAAAGGCTATTGTAGAAGGGGTTAATATTGTTGTAAAACATGCAAAGCCATCTGCAAAATTTCCTAACGGGGGAATTATTGAAATGGAAGCTCCAATTACTTTATCAAATCTGATGCTTGTTGATCCTAAAACCGGAAAACCAACAAGAGTAGGAAGGAAAGTTGTTGAAAGCAAAATTATCCGTTATGCTAAAAAAAGTGGGGAGGAACTAATTTAATGACGTACATACCAAGACTTAAAGACGCATATCGCAAATCTGTTGTTAGTAAACTGAAAGAACAGTTTAATTACTCTTCGGTTATGCAAGTGCCGAAATTGCTTAAGATTTGCATCAATCAAGGTGTAGGTGCAGCTGTTGCTGACAAAAAGCTAATAGATACTGCTATTAAGGAGTTAACCACAATTGCAGGTCAAAAAGCTGTTCCCACTAAAGCCCGGTTGTCAATTTCTAATTTCAAATTGCGAGAGGAAATGCCTATTGGTGTTAGAACGACTCTGCGAGGCGATGTTATGTGGGAGTTTTTAGACCGTTTAGTTTCCATTGCCTTGCCTCGTGTTCGTGACTTCCGTGGTGTTAATGATAAAAGCTTTGATGGACGCGGAAATTATACAATGGGAGTAACTGAACAAATCATATTTCCTGAAATCGAAATTGACAAAATAAACCGTATCAGCGGTTTTGACGTTACTTTTGTTACGTCTGCAAATAGCGATAAAGAAGCTTATGCCCTGCTGTTAGAATTGGGAATGCCATTCAAAAACAAAAAAACTGAACAATCCGATGTCTAAAATATCCATCATTGCCAGACAAATTAAGCGTGAAAAACTGGTTGCTAAATATGCTGAAAGAAGAGCTAAACTAAAGGCTGAAGGCAACTATGAAGAATTAGATAAATTACCTCGAAATTCTTCGGCGGTTCGCCTACGGAATAGATGTAGTTTAACCGGTCGTCCAAGGGCATTTATACGTCACTTTGGTATTTCCCGCTTGAAATTTAGAGAGTTGGCCTCTTATGGTAGAATTCCGGGAGTTCGAAAAGCTAGTTGGTAGTTTTTAACTTGTTCATTCGCGCTAAAGCGCAATAAATTTATAGCAATTAGATATGTCAGCAGTAACAGACAGCATAGGTGATTTTTTAACGCGTATTCGCAATTCTATAATGGCTCGTCATAGAGTAGTAGAAATTCCATCATCCAATCTTAAAAAGAGGATGACTGAAATTTTGTACGAGCAAGGGTACATACACCGTTATAAGTTTGAAGAAACTGAAAATGGACAAGGGGCAATAAAAATTGCACTAAAATATGATCCATATACTAAGGAGTCTGCTATTACCAAACTGATTCGTTTCAGCCGCCCGGGTCTAAGACAGTATAAAGGTTCAGAAGGTTTGCCCAGAGTAATGAATGGGTTAGGAATAGCAATCGTTTCGACTTCTAAAGGAATAATGACTGATAAAGAAGCTCGTAACCTGAATGTTGGGGGCGAAGTATTGTGTTTTGTTTACTAATTTTTAAAGATTATTAGCATGTCTCGTATAGGAAAGATGCCGATTACACTCCCCAAAGGAGTTGATTTCAAATATGATAAATCGGCCAGCAAAGTTACAGTTAAAGGACCCAAAGGCGAATTGCACCAATCAATTGATCCCGATATTGAGGTTAAATTGGAAGATGGAACCGTTACAGTAAGCCGTCCAACAAACCAAAAACGCCATCGCGAATTGCATGGACTGTACAGGTCTTTATTGAATAATATGGTAAGTGGTGTTTCCGATGGTTTCAAGAAACAGTTGGAATTAGTAGGAGTTGGTTATAGGGCAAGCCATAAAGGACAAGTGTTAGAACTTGCTTTGGGATTTTCGCATCCTATTTATTTTATAGTGCCCCGTGAAATCACTTTAGCGACCCTTTCCGAGAAAGGACAAAATCCGACTGTTATTTTGGAGAGTACTGACAAGCAGTTACTCGGACAAGTAGCAGCTAAAATACGTGCTTTGCGTAAGCCAGAACCTTATAAAGGTAAAGGTGTTCGCTTCACCGGCGAAGTTGTCAGACGCAAAGCCGGGAAATCAGCCGGAAAAGGTGGCGGAAAAGGTAAAAAATAATTTAATTGTTTGCTTTTTTGAGCATATTTTACAAATCAATTTAAAGGTTCTCTGATTATATGGCATTCAATAAGACGTTGAGAAGGCAGAAAATTAGATATAGGATACGTAAAAAAGTATCCGGCACATCAGTTTTGCCCAGGTTATCGGTTTTTAGAAGTAACAAGTATATTTATTGTCAACTTATTGACGATACTAGTGGTGTAACATTAGCATTTTCATCTTCTAAAGAACCGGCTATTACTTCACAGCAATTGGCGAAGGTGGAATCGTCTAAGTTAGTTGGGAAGCTTATTGCTGAACGTGCATTGGCCGCCGGAATCAACGGTGTTGTATTTGACCGTGGAGGCTATCTTTATCATGGGCGAGTTAAAGCCATCGCTGATGGTGCACGCGAAGGTGGGTTAAACTTTTAAAAACATTGCAAATCATGCAGAACGATAAAAAAATTAAAGCTACAGAAACATCTGATGTTAAACACAAAGTTGTAGGCATTAACCGTGTAGCTAAAGTTACAAAAGGGGGTAGAACGTTTAGCTTCTCTGCCATTGTTGTAGTAGGAGACGGTTCTGGTGTTGTTGGTCAAGGATTAGGAAAAGCAAGAGAAGTAACAGAAGCGATTGATAAAGGAAAAGATGATGCCACTAAAAGTATGGTACGCGTACCGATTAGAAATGGTTCTATTCCTCATCCACAATTTGCTAAATATGGAGCTGCTAAAGTGATTATCAAACCAGCTGCAAAAGGAACCGGTGTTATTGCCGGAGGAGCTATGCGCGCTGTTTTAGAAAGTGCCGGAGTGACGGATGTTATTGCTAAATCGCTCGGTTCTTCGAATCCTCACAACGTTGTAAAAGCTACAATACGCGCACTAACATTATTGCGTAGCCCAGCTGAAGTTGCTAAAAGACGTTCTTTGACTCTAGATAAAGTATTTAACGGGTAGTTTTTAAGGCAGTTGCTGTTTTAAAAAAATAAAAAGCTATTACTATGACTAAGATTAGAATTACTCAGAAAAAGAGTGTAATTGATCAGACAAAACGACAAAAGAGGACGATGATTGCCTTAGGTTTACGAAAAATAAATCAATCTGTCGAACATACAGCCACTCCTCAAATTAATGGGATGGTTGGCAAAGTATCGCATTTAGTAAACGTCGAACACATAGACTAAAATGATAACACTAAGTAATTTAAGACCAGCATCCGGCTCAATTCATAAAGAAAAAAGAATTGGCAGAGGACAAGGATCGGGACATGGAGGAACAAGTACACGTGGCCACAAAGGGGGTCAATCTCGTTCAGGTTATTCGAGAAAACGTGCATTTGAGGGCGGCCAAACTCCTATTCAAATGAGAGTTCCCAAAAGAGGCTTTAAAAATATTAACCGAATAACTTACACTGTAATAGATTTAGCGAAATTAGAATTGCTGGCAGATAAGCATTCTATTAGCACAATAGATTATGAAGTGATGAGAAGTTTGCGTTTATTACGTCAGGATGACAAGGTTAAAATATTAGCTAACGGCGAAATTACCAAACCTTTGATAGTTCAAGCGCATGCTTTTAGTGCTTCTGCAAAGAAAGCAATTGAAGATGCTGGTGGAACGGTAAATATTATAGGTTGATTATTTTAAAAGAAATTATTGCTGTAACTTTTTACAGTAAATGCAGCTAAAACACATAAGTGAGCATGAAAAATTTAATCAATACGCTTCGCAATATCTATAAAATAGAAGACTTGCGTGGGCGCATATTTCTCACCTTAGCTTTGATTTTTATATACCGTATTGGTTCATACGTAGTATTACCAGGCGTAGATCCAAATGGGCTGAGTGATTTGGCAAGTTCCGGTAATTCCGGTTTGCTTGGATTAGTTAATATATTTGTCGGAGGTTCCTTTGGCCGGGCTTCAATTTTTGCGTTAGGTATAATGCCTTATATCTCAGCTTCTATAGCCATGCAACTATTGACATTAGCTGTTCCATACTTTCAGAAATTGCAAAAAGAAGGTGAAAGTGGGAGACGGAAAATTAATCAAACTACTAGGATTTTAACTATTGGTGTTACTGCATTTCAAGCTATCGGATACGTAACTTTTTTACATTCAATTGCTGCAAGCGCAATTGTCATTAATTCTTTTCTTTTTACAATCTCTACAGCAGTAGTGTTAACAGCCGGTACAGTATTTTGTATGTGGTTAGGTGAAAAGATAACTGACAAAGGTATAGGGAATGGTATTTCGTTATTGATTTCAGTAGGTATTATGGCAAGATTGCCTTTTGCTCTTGTAGCTGAACTTGAGGCAAAATTAGCAACCGGTTCAGGAGGAGGGTTGGTCTTTTTCGTAATTGAAATGGCAATGTTGGTCGCTATTGTTTTTGGAACGATAATGCTTGTTCAAGGTACACGCAGAATTCCTGTTCAATATGCTAAACGTATTGTAGGTAATCGCCAATACGGAGGAGTACGGCAATTTATCCCCTTAAAAATAAACGCTGCTGGTGTAATGCCTATCATTTTTGCACAAGCATTAATGTTTATTCCATCGTTTTTTGCTACATTTTTTCCTGAATCGCAATTCATGCAAAATCTTCAGTCAGGGAATGTATCAAATTCTTTATGGTATAACCTTGTTTTCTTTTTCATGATTATTATTTTCACTTATTTTTATACTGCTCTTGTTATCAACCCATCTCAAATGGCAGACGACATGAAGCGCAATAATGGATTTATACCTGGTGTTAAACCTGGACGAAAAACTGCCGAGTTTATTGACGATATATTATCGCGTATCACTTTGCCGGGGTCAATTTTTTTAGCTTTAATTGCAATTTTACCGGCATTTGCCACAAGAGCTGGCGTTAATAGTCAGTTTGCCAATTTCTTTGGAGGCACTTCACTTCTAATTTTGGTGGCTGTTATGTTAGATACGTTGCAGCAAGTAGAAAGTCATTTATTAATGCGTCATTATGATGGCTTATTGAAAGGAAATGCTCGAATCAAAGGAAGACAGCCAACAGGTGCATATCAATAAATCGTTCAAAAATTGAAAGATATTTAGAATGAAAAAGTTTCCCGGTTTATTGACTTGGGAAACTTTATTGTTCTTAAGAAGAAAAGAAAGGTGTTTAGTTTGAGTTTAGAATTTGAACCGGATAAAGTCAATAAATTTGTAGCCTTGTCGAAATCAAAAAAAATATTTTATAAAACAAGCGAAGAAATTGAACTAATACGTCAAAGTTGCTTGTTAGTTGGTATTACACATGCAGAAGTTGCAAAGCACATACGTCCGGGAATAAAAACTATAGAACTTGATCGCATTGCTGAAGAATTTATATTCGATAATAAAGCAGTTCCAGCTTTCAAAGGGTATCAAGGTTTTCCATTTACACTTTGTATTTCTGTTAATGAACAAGTAGTTCATGGAATGCCGGGGAATTATGAATTGCGAAGTGGAGATATAGTGTCAATAGATTGTGGAGTTGAGACAAATGGTTTTTTTGGAGATTCGGCATACACTTATTGTGTAGGTGAGGTAAAGCCAGAAGCAGTTAGATTATTAAAAGCAACAAAAACTGCTTTATATAAAGGAATTGAACAGGCAATAGAAGGGAATAGACTAGGTGATATTTGCTTTGCTATACAACAACATGTTGAAATGCAAGGTTACTCGGTAGTAAGAGAATTAGTTGGACATGGTATAGGTAGGCAATTACATGAAGCTCCGGAGGTGCCAAATTATGGTCGTAGAGGGCAAGGTGTTAAACTAATTGAAGGATTAGTATTGGCAATAGAGCCAATGGTCAATATGGGTAAACATAATATAACACACTTGAACGACGGTTGGACTATAGTAACTAATGATAGAAAACCATCGGCTCACTTTGAACATACAATTGCAATTAGGAAGAAGCAAGCCGATATTTTATCAACATTTGAACTTATTGAGCAAAGTGTAAAAAATAATGCAGAATTAACTGCACTTAATTAGCAAAAGTCAATTAAAAATGCGAAATTTGCAGGCGCATTTTGATTATTGGTAAATTTTATTGTATATACGTGAGGCTTTCTTAACTAACTAAGTTAAAGAAACACTCTTAAAAGAGTTATGGCAAAACAAGATTTAATTAAACAAGACGGTATTGTAACGGAATCACTCGGTAATGCTAAGTTTAGAGTGAGGTTAGAAAATGGACATGAAATTATCACCCACATAGCAGGTAAAATGCGTATGCACTACATCCGAATATTGCCTGGTGATAAAGTTGCGGTTGAAATGTCTCCTTACGATTTATCAAAAGGTAGAATAACCTATCGCTACAAGTAAGGAGTAATTATAAACACTAATCAGAAAATATCTCCATCATGAAAGTGAGAGCATCAATTAAGAAACGGACAGTAGATTGCAAAATAGTGAGAAGAAAGGGCCGTTTATACATTATTAACAAAAAGAATCCTAAATTCAAACAAAGACAAGGATAATTTATGGCACGTATAGCAGGCATAGACTTACCTCGATTTAAGAAAAGTAGCATCGCGCTAACTTATATCTATGGTATCGGACGGAGTAGAGCAAAAGAAATTCTGGAAAAATCTGAAATCCCTTTCGACAAAAAAGTGAAAGACTTGAGCGATGATGATATTATTCGCTTAAGATCTTCAATCACCGAATATCAATTGGAAGGCGAATTGAGATCAGAGGTTCAATTGAGCATTAAGCGATTAATGGATATTGGATGCTATAGGGGTATTCGTCATCGTAAGGGTTTGCCTCTGAGAGGTCAGCGTACTCGTACAAATGCTCGAACCCGTAAAGGACGGAAAAAAACTGTTGCAGGAAAGAAAAAAGCAACTAAAAAATAATTGCTTGCAACAGAGTTTGTTATTTTTCAATTTTCAAATCCCATATTAACTAGGATTGATTTTTGCATTTAACAATTCCAGTATCTTTATTGCTAAATTGGAAATAAATTTTTTAAGTTATTCTACATAATTTGAAGTATGGCAAAGGCGACTAAAAAGAAGGTTATTAAAAAACGGGTAGTTAAAGTTGAACCCGATGGAAAAGCATTTATTAAGGCAAGCTTTAACAATCTGTTGATATCATTTACAAATCAATCAGGACAAGTCATTTCTTGGTCTTCTGCCGGTAAATCTGGATTTAGGGGGTCCAAAAAGAATACTCCTTATGCAGCGCAAATTGCCGCAACTGATGCTGCCAAAACCGCGATTGATGCAGGTTTAAAAAGAGTAGAAGTTTTTGTTAAAGGACCTGGTTCAGGTAGGGAAGCAGCTATTCGATCTATCAGTACTTCGGGAATAGAAGTTACTTTTATTCGAGATGTTACACCGCTACCCCATAATGGATGTCGTCCTCCAAAAAGGCGTAGGGTGTAATTGGAGTCAACATGAATCGAAAGTTGTAGAAAAGTAAGTTGAGTTTATTTTGATTATTAAAATACCATTCAAAATATATGGCAAGGTATAGAGGACCACAAACAAAAATAGCAAGAAAATTTGGAGAAGCTATTTTCGGATATGATAAAGCCTTTGAGAAACGTAATTATCCTCCAGGACAACATGGTATGGCTAAGAAACGTAAAGGCGCATCTAAAGAATATGCAATTCAGTTACGCGAAAAGCAGAAAGCTAAATATACATACGGCTTATTAGAAAGGCAGTTCCGTAATACGTTCGAACGAGCTAGTCGCAAAGAAGGAGTAACCGGTCAAGTATTACTTCAATTGCTTGAGCGAAGGTTGGATAATGTAGTAT
Organism: uncultured Bacteroidota bacterium; assembly: GCA_937907475.1. Taxonomy (GTDB): domain Bacteria; phylum Bacteroidota; class Bacteroidia; order Chitinophagales; family UBA2359; genus UBA2359. The sequence continues at coordinate 30,983 of CALCIK010000118.1, forward strand.
ATCGCTTAGGATTATCTCCTTCAAGAAGAGGAGCAAGACAATTGGTTTCTCATTGTCACATTGTTGTTAATGGGCAAAGTGTTAATATACCATCATTTTCATTGTCTCCCGGGGATAAAATCACGATTCGTCCTCGTTCAAAAACAATGCAAAACTTTTCAACAGCATCTACGAGTACAAATAAGTATTCTTGGATAGATTGGAATGCAGTATCAATGGAAGGTACTTTCATAGCAATTCCAGAGCGCGATCAAATTCCAGAGAACATTAATGAACAGTTAATAGTAGAGTTATATTCTAAGTAGGTTTTCTGTTTTTGTTTTTTACAAAAATTGTTGTACTATTTTTGAAATAGCAATTCTTTAAATTGCATTTTTGATTAACATAATTTAGTGCAAATCAATTTTATAGGCTTATTAAGTTAGTTCTGTTCACTTATTAAATAACGAACCCAACATATGGCATTACTTGTTTTTCAAAAGCCAGAAAAAATACACGCTCACAAAACTACGGAGTTTGAGGGACTATTTGAATTCCGCCCATTAGAACCCGGTTTTGGGGCAACAATAGGAAATGCACTAAGAAGAGTGTTGCTTTCCTCTTTAGAAGGATACGCTATCAGTAGTATAAAAATAGGTGGTGTTGACCATGAGTTTTCAACTATAGAAGGTATAATTGAAGATGTCCCTGAAATTATTCTCAATTTAAAACAAATTCGTTTCAAAAAGATAGTTAAAGATGACGAAAATAAAGAAGAAAAAATTTTTCTATCTATCGGAAATAAAGATAAATTTGTTGCAGGTGATATAGAAAAGCATACTAACACTTTTAGAATCACTAATCCTGATTTAGTGATTTGTAATATGGATTCCTCTGTTTCACTCGATATAGAATTAACCATTGGGAAAGGGCGAGGATATGTTGCCGCTGATGACAATAAGAAGAGCACAATGATTCACGGCGAAATTCCAATTGATTCAATTTATACGCCAATCAGAAATGTTCGCTATACCGTTGAAAATACTAGGGTTGAACAGAAAACAGACTTTGAGAAATTGATAGTAGAAATTAAAACCGATGGAACTGTTCACCCTGAAGAAGCTATCAAAGAGTCTGCTCGTATTTTAATTCAACATCTTATGCTTATTTCTGATGAGCATATAACTTTTGACACTACTAAAGATAGTAATGATGATGTTGTAGATGAGCATATTTTGCACATGCGAAAGTTATTAAAAACACCACTCGAAGATATAGACTTATCAGTACGTGCTTACAATTGTTTAAAAGCTGCTAAAATCAATTCACTTGCGGAGCTAGTGCATTATGATACTAACTCTTTAATCAAATTTCGCAACTTTGGTAAAAAGTCGCTTAATGAAATTGAAGCCGTTATCACTGAAAGAGGGCTATCATTTGGAATGGATTTATCTAAATACAAACTAGATGAAGAGTAAGTTTCGAACTATTCAACACTCCAATATTGCAGTCATTTGATACTTAAGAGACAAAAAAATTGATCATACTTTAATTTATACTGAGGATGAGACACGGCAAGAAAATAAACCATTTAGGCAGAACATCAGCTCACAGGAAAGCGATGTTATCTAATATGGCGACATCGCTCATAAAGCATAAGCGCATTAAAACTACTTTAGCAAAAGCTAAAGCTCTCCGGAAATATGTTGAACCATTGCTAACTAAGGCTAAAACGAATGAAACTCATTCCCGACGAGTAGTATTTAGTTATCTTCAAGATAAAGAAGCTGTTGGGATTTTGTTTGATGAAGTAGCTGAAAAAATCGCTACTCGCCCTGGTGGATATACACGCATACTCAAAACAGATTTTAGGTTTGGTGATAATGCTGAAATGTGTATAATTGAGCTTGTTGACTATAATGAGCAATTATTGAAAACATCCGGAGCTGAAAGTGAAAAAGAAGGAGCTAAAAAACGTCGTACAAGACGAAGTACTGCAAGAGGAAAGAAAGATCAATCAATCGCAAGTGCTAAATAATCAATAGAACTAAGAAAATTATTGGCTTTTTGAGAGCAATAAAAAGCATTTTCTGTTCGTGATTTTTATCTATCTTTGCATTTAGAAAGAGGGGGCAATTAGTCCCCTCTTTCTATTCTATAAATATTATCATTGACTGCTTTTTATGTACAATAGTTAATACAGGCATTTTCTTCCCTAATAACCTAGTTAAACATATTACATTGCTAGTTGAAAAAATTATTCAGTGGGTAGAAGAGGAATTTATAAACACAACTTGTTTTTTAGTTGATGTCAAAGTTGCAGGGCATAATAATGCGAAAATACAAGTATTAGTTGATTGTGAATTGGGCATCAGTATAGAAACTTGCGCAAAGTTGAGCAGACATTTAGAACATAAACTGGAGATAAATAAGTTAGTCCCTGATCAGTATTATCTTGAAGTTTCTTCACCCGGTGTTGGAATACCCTTCAAAGTCAAAAGACAATATTTGAAAAGTATAAACCGTTCACTTGAATTGGAACTTCAAAATGGTACTCAAGTAGAGGGTAAATTGATTTCAGTTTCTGAATCCGAAATCAGTATCGAGAAGTTAAATAGTATTAATTACAAAGGAAAAGCTAAAAAGAAAGATCCATCAGAAGATGTGATTATTGTAAATATTCCGTTTGAAGAAATAAAGACGGCATCAGAAAAAATTGTATTTTAGTACTATAAAACAGTAGTATTATGGCTGCGAACACAGGTTTAGTAATTTCGTTTTCTGAATTTAAAGATCTTAAAAACATTGATCGCCCCACTCTAATGAAGGTGTTAGATGATGTTTTTAGAACTTTGCTTAGAAAGAAGTATGGTTCTGATGAGAATTTTGATATAATTGTTAATACCGATAAAGGAGATTTGGAAATTTGGCGCAAACGAGAAATTGTTCCCGATGGAGAAGTCGCCGACATTAATAAAGAAATATCATACTCGGAAGCAATAAAGATAGAAGAGGATTTTGAAGTAGGGGAAGAAGTGTACGACCAAATTAATATTCTTGATTTTGGTAGAAGAGCTATTTTATCTGCAAGACAGACTCTAATGTCTAGAATTGTAGAACTTCAGAAAGACGATTTGCACAAGAAATACTCTGAACGAGTAGGTGAAATTGTTAATGGAGAAGTTTATCAAGTTTGGAAACGAGAAATTTTAGTGCTTGACGATGAAGAAAATGAATTGATTCTACCCCAAAATGAGATGATTCCTAAAGAGTTTTATAAAAAGGGAGATTCGATAAAAGCAATTGTGAAAAAAGTTGAGATGCGAAACGGCATAACGCCACGAATAATATTATCTCGTACTGCAAACACCTTTTTAGAGAAATTGCTGGAATTAGAAGTGCCTGAAATTTTTGACAATATAATCACTATAAAAAGGGTTGCACGAGAACCGGGCGAGAGAGCCAAAGTAGCTGTTGAATCTAATGATGACAGGATAGACCCGGTTGGTGCTTGCGTTGGTATGAAAGGTTCCAGAATTCATGGCATAGTTCGTGAATTGAGGAATGAAAACATAGACATTATTAATTACACAAACAATATTCGTCTTTTTATTCAAAGGGCACTTACTCCAGCAAAAGTAGTATCTATTGAACTTGATGAAAGTGCGAAACGCGCATCGGTTTATTTAAAGCCCGACCAAGTATCTCTTGCTATTGGTAAAGGTGGTGTGAATATTAAACTGGCAAGTAAACTTACAGGTTACGAAATAGATGTCTATCGGGAAACAGAGGAAGAGGAAGAGTATGATATCGAACTAGAAGAGTTTTCTGATGAAATAGATGGTTGGATAATTGAAGAATTGAAAAAGATTGGATGCGATACCGCTCGAAATGTTTTGGAGATGAGCGTAGAAGATCTTATGCGAAGAGCAGATTTAGAGGAGGAAACAGCACGCGAAGTATTAAGAGTATTGAGATCGGAATTTGAAGAAGAAGAATAAATGCATTATTCTGATTTTTTAAATTATCATTTACATTTGAATTGTAATACGCTATAAGCAAGTTTAAATAGTACTAAATAATTTGGTTTTAGTGTTTTGAAATTATCGGATATTGCTGAATGGGTATCAAACGGATGGATTTTGGCATAAAATTTCCGTTGGGAACTATTTTGTATAGGAACATGGTTCAAATATAGGTTTTGAATTGCCGTTTACAGGATGTGCAAAATTATCTAATTTCACTGTTTCCCTATCCAAAACAACGAAATGCGTTCAAAAAGTGGTAACTTGCAACAAAATATGCAATTGCGTATTTTATGCGTACTTTTTTAAGCAATATAGAGGTTTAGCGAATTAGCAAAATTTGTTTTAGTTTATTATTATTGCATTTATTTTACAAAAGAATTTTAGCCTTACATGTCTGAAAATCCAAAGGCATCTTATAGATTGGCAAGAGTTGCCTCTGAAATCAACGTTGGAATTGATATAGTTTTGGAGCACCTCAAAAAGAAAAATATTGACATTGAGAAAAGCCCCAACGCTAAAATAAGCGAAGAGGTACGTCAATTGTTACTGCGCGACTTCAAATCTGATTTAGCGTTGAAAGAAAAGGCTGAACATATTCATTTGCGGACCTCACGAGGAGGTGAAGCAGAGAATGAAGCGGAAGATAAAAAATCAACTACAGTTAAAGAAGAAATTGCAGACGTTTTGGTTGAAACGACTAAGGAAATTGTTATACCCAATATTATTGAGGTTCCGACAATTGAAAATACGGAAAACAATAACTTCACCAAGGCTATTGATGTTAAAACAGAAAAAAATCTGCCACAGCCTATTGAGCTAGATAGCGATAAAACAGAAGCTCTTAAAGAAGTAACATTATCAGAAACTCATAAAAAAGTTGAAAAAACTGATGATTCTTCTGTTGTTAGCACTACTGAATTACAATCTAAAGAAGAATTAAACAAGGAAACTGCCTTAATAGAAGATAATAGTAATGCTGCACTTACAGAAGATGTAATAAATAAGAATACAGACGTTGCTGATACAAAAAATGCTGATAATTTGCTTGAAATCAGTAATCAAACGAATGTTGAAATTGTCCAAAAAGAAGAAGACATTACGGATGAGAAGTCTAAAAAGGGCGATAAAAAGAAAATAACAGGTAATAAAAAACAAGAAATTACATCTGATACCGAAAGTTTGCCCTCAAAAGTTAAACCCAAAAAAGTTGCAAACAAGGAAATTCCTACTATTGTAAAGGAAGATACTAAAGAAGCTATATCAGGTATTGAAGAAGGGGATGTTATCGAACGCGAGTCAAACAAAATTGTGTTGACAGGGCCTAAAGTAGTGGGTAAAATAAACCTTGATGATTTAAACCCTAAAACCCGACCTGAAAAGAAGCTAGTTAAACACAAGAAGGATGTTAAAGATATTAGTCGCCCTGAAAAGAAATCAGTAGATTCTAAGCTGAAAGTTCCTGATAAAGTTCTTACTGACAATGCAGAGATAACTTCAAAAGAGGATGCAGATGCTGCAACTAAACGGAAACGAAAACGAATCGTTAAGAAAGTTGTTGATGGGAAAGTACAAAAACTCGAATCACCTAATGTAGTTAAAAAAGATAAAGACAAAGCACCAACAAAGGACAGACTTAGGCCTAAACCACTTTTAAGGAAGCCGGGTGCTGAGGGTGAGGTATCAGAAAAAGAAATTCAAGAGAAAATAAAAGCCACTATGGCCCGTTTGGGCGCAGGTGGGGGAGGCAATCAAGGGAAAGTTGCCCGTGCAAAGATGCGAAAGCAAAAGAAAGAGAGTGATGCGTTAAAACGTGAAGCGGAAGAACTGGAAGAAAGCAAATTACTGCATGTTACCGAGTTCATTACTGCTAATGAATTAGCACAATTAATGGGTGTGCCTGTTACCCGTATTATTACAACTTGCTTTTCGTTAGGTTTGGTTGTTTCTATCAATCAACGTCTTGATGCAGAAGTAATAGAGCTTCTTTCTGAAGAATTTGGATTTAATGTAGAGTTTGCCGGTGTTACTGAAGAAGATGAAGCAATAGAAGAAGCCGTTGAGTTAGAAGAGAATCTAGTTTCTCGTCCTCCAATTGTTACTATTATGGGACACGTGGATCATGGTAAAACATCTCTACTTGATTATGTTCGTACTGCAAATGTCGTAGCAGGAGAAGTTGGGGGGATTACACAGCATATAGGTGCTTACGAAGTAACTACTGAAGAAGGGAAGCGTATAACTTTCTTAGATACGCCGGGTCACGAAGCATTTACGGCAATGAGAGCTAGAGGAGCTAAAGTTACCGATATAGCGGTAATCGTTATTGCAGCAGATGATGATGTTATGCCTCAAACAAAAGAAGCAATAAGTCATGCACAAGCAGCAAGTGTTCCAATGATATTCGCCATTAATAAAATTGATAAGCCGGATGCTTATCCCGAAAGGATAAAAGAGCAGTTAGCTCAGATGAATATTTTAGTTGAAGATTGGGGAGGCAAGTATCAATGTCAAGAGATTTCTGCAAAGCAAGGATTGAATATTGATCTTTTGCTTGAAAAGATATTGTTCGAAGCTGAATTACTTGACCTAAAAGCTAACCCTAATCGAAATGCAATCGGAACTGTGGTAGAGGCTTCGCTCGATAAAGGGCGAGGTTATGTGGCTACCATACTCGTTCAAACGGGAACACTTCATGTTGGAGATATGGTTTTGGCCGGTCAATATTTTGGTAAGGTGCGGGCTATGTTTAATGAACGTGGTGGAAGGGTAAAAGAAGCACCTCCTTCTACACCGGTTATTGTTTTGGGTTTAAATGGTGCCCCTCAGGCAGGTGATAAGATCAGAGTTTTTGATTCGGAACAAGAAGTTAAAGAAATAGCTTACAAACGCCAACAAATATATCGCGAGCAAATTCAACGAACTACTAAGCATATTACCCTCGAAGAAATCGGAAGACGGCTTGCTTTAGGTAGCTTTAAAGAACTTAACCTTATTGTAAAAGGTGATGTTGATGGTTCGGTAGAAGCATTATGCGACTCTCTGCAACGACTTTCTACTGAGGAAATACAGGTTCGTATTATTCATAGAGGGGTTGGAGCAATTACCGAATCTGATGTATTGCTTGCTAGTGCTTCTGATGCAATTATCGTTGGTTTCCAAGTAAGACCGACTGCTAATGCAAGGAAACAGGCAGAAAATGAGAATATAGATATCCGACTTTACTCTATCATTTATACTGCTATTAATGAAATAAAATCAGCGATGGAAGGCTTGATGGAGCCTACTTTAGAAGAACGGTTTGTATGCAATGTAGAAGTGCGCGATGTGTTTAAAATTACTAAGGTGGGAGTTGTTGCCGGTTGTTATGTTACAGAAGGCAAAATTAATCGCGACACTAAAATCAGAGTTATTCGAGATAGCATAGTCATACATACAGGAGAAATATCCTCACTTAAACGGTTTAAAGACGATGTGAAAGAGGTGATTCCGGGAATGGAATGTGGCATCACTATTAAAAATTATAGCGAATTAAAAGTTGGTGACATTATTGAAGGCTATGAAGAAATTCAAGTGAAACGCACGTTATAAAATTTTTCGAGCTTAAAATAGAAGGTGGCAATAGGCATTTAAAAGTGCTTATTGCCATTTTTTTTTGCCATTTTTCAACTATTTGCAATTTGTTTTTAGTGTCCAACGAATAAGGGTAAGACTGAAAAGCGTTGCTCAATAATTTATTACACTCAAAAATATCTATTTTTTAATTGAAAAATTGTAACTTTGCGCCTTAATTCAAACTAAAAAAACAAAAAAATATGCCAAATTATCGCTTTAGAGCCATAGAACGCGCTCAAAATCGCGAAATTATTGACGTGAAGCTGCCTTCTGAAAAAATTTCGGACTACTTTGCTTCGAATGTTTTTAGTATTGACACAATGCGTCGCTACCTTTCGCAAGAAGCTTTTGAAAGTATGATGGGGTCTATCAATTCAGGCCAAAAAATTGATCGAAACATAGCCGACCAAGTTGCAGTTGCAATGAAAGAATGGGCTATGAGCAAAGGAGCTACTTCTTACTGCCATTGGTTTCAACCGCTAACAGGGGCAACTGCAGAAAAGCATGATACTTTTTTTACCCCACTAGATTCGAGCAGAGGAATTGAAGCATTTATTGGAGATGCACTTGTTCAACAAGAACCGGATGGCTCGAGTTTTCCTTCGGGAGGGTTGAGGGCAACATTTGAAGCTCGAGGTTATACTGCTTGGGATCCTTCTTCTCCGGCATTTATTATGTCAGTGGGTTCATCGGGCAAAACTCTTTGTATCCCGACAATTTTTGTGTCTTTTACCGGAGATTCTCTTGATTACAAAGCACCATTGCTTAAATCTCAACATTTTCTTGAAACAGCTGCTGTTGATATTTGTAATTATTTTGACAGAAATATCACCAAGGTTTTTCCTACTCTAGGTTGGGAACAGGAGTACTTTCTTATTGATGAAGCACTTTATTATGCCCGTCCGGATATAATTACTTCAGGTCGAACTTTGTTAGGTAGCCCGTCTGTAAAAGGACAACAATTGGAAGACCATTATTTTGGTTCTATCCCTGAGCGGGTATATGCTTATATGCTTGATTTTGAAACAGAAGCACTAAAACTTGGCATCACAATTCGGACTCGACATAATGAAGTAGCTCCAGGGCAGTATGAATGTGCCCCAGTATTTTCGGAAGCTAATATAGCGGTTGACCATAACCAACTCCTTATGGATTTAATGGACCGCGTGGCCCGACGACACAAATTGAGGGTGTTGTTCCATGAAAAGCCTTTTGCAGGCGTGAATGGGTCCGGTAAACATAACAACTGGTCTTTGGCAACTAATACAGGTAAGAATCTGCTATCGCCCGGCAAGACACCTAAAAATAACCTTCGGTTTCTTACCTTTTTTATCAACACTATTAAGGCGGTTAATGATAATGCCGATTTAATGCGGGCGGCTATTGCATCTGCCGGTAATGACCACCGGCTTGGGGCAAATGAAGCTCCTCCTGCCATTATTTCAGTGTTTATTGGAACTACCCTCACGCATGTGTTAGATGAGTTGGAAGATAAAATTAAGAAGGGTAGCAAAATGGATGAACTTGAGAAGTCGGAACTTAAATTGGATATTCACAATAAAATTCCGGATTTGATGCTTGATAATACCGATCGAAACAGAACCTCACCTTTTGCTTTTACCGGCAACAAGTTTGAATTTAGAGCGGTTGGCTCATCGGCAAATTGCGGTTTGGCAATGACTATTCTCAACGCAATTGTTGGTGCTCAACTCATTGAGTTCAAAAAGGATGTGGAGGATTTGGTCAAAGAAGGCGAAAAACGCGATGGAGCTATTTTGCGAGTATTGCGCAGATATGTTGCAGATAGCCGCCGTATTTTGTTTGAAGGAGATAACTATAGCAAAGAATGGGAAGATGAAGCCGCCAAACGCGGATTATCAAACGTCAAAACAACACCTCACGCACTTGACTTTTTTAATTCCAAAGAAGCGCATAAAGTTTTGGTAGAAACAGGGATATATAGTCAGCGAGAGTTACATGCCCGATATGATGTTTGGCAGGAGCAATACCAACGCAAAATAGATATTGAAGCAGGTGTTTTGACCGATATGATTCTCAGTCAAGTTATTCCGGCGGCGGTTAAATATCAGCAAATTGTTGCTGCTTCAGTACGGACTTCGATGGATATTGGTTATACCGCCCAAGATTTTCAACATGAAGTAATTTTGGTTAAAACAATTGCCAATCATGTGAATAGTTTGAAGAAAACAGTTGATGCTATGAATGATGCGCGAGATGAAGCATCGAAACTATCTACTGCAGAGGATAAAGCAGTTGCTTTCTGTGAAAAGGTAAAACCTTATTTTGATAAAATAAGAGAGTATGCAGATGCTTTGGAAGATATAGTTGACGATGAACTTTGGCCGCTTCCCAAGTATAGAGAATTGTTTTTTATGAAGTAGTAGGAGTGCAAGTATAAAGATAAAGCCCCGATAATAGTGATTTCTATTCTCGGGGCTTTTGTATTTGTATGATTTACCAAACTTCAATTCGTTGTTAACGGATGCCGTTTAACCTATCTAAAAATTGCCGACATGGGGTAGCGTCAGTGCCGTCTTGTCTTATATTATTGATGTAGATAGCGTTTTGTGCGGCTTGGATGGCTTTATCTGTGAAACCGAGGCGGTATAGGAGAAGTGAGTGGGTGAAATTATTGTAATATTCGTGCTCGATATTGATGGATAGCTCTATCCATTCCAGTGCTTTGAAAAGCATTTTTTTGTCGTTTACATTTCGGTGGAATTTACCGGCAATATCGTTGAGCAGTTTGGGGTCAGAAACAGAAAACTTATCCATGTGTTGAACGACTATTTTGGCGTAGGAATTCCAGTCTTCAATGCCTTGATAGAAAAGGCTTCTCATTTCAAATAAGATTTGGTCTTTTTGGGGGAGATATGTTTTTTGAATAGTTTGCTCTACTTTGGAAAATAGCTTTCGGTCTTTTTCTTTTATGGCGGTAAAAACGGTGTATTCTATGGCGTTTTTGGTTTTTTCGTTAACTCTTTCTCCGCCTTTTATGCTTTTATAATATTGAATGTTTTTGACAAAATAGTCAATGGCTTTGTTTTCAAGGTTTAAGGCAAAGTCATAGACAAAGTCCCTATTGATGGGGCTGTCTAATCGGTCTTTTTCTAACTCGAGGTAGTGGTTCACCACTTGATTGTAGGGTTGTTGGAGTTTTAATAATAAATAGGCATATTCTCTTACCGTTCCTGCAAATTTTGTTGTATCTCTTTTGAAATGTACACTCAGTTCATTTAACCGGTCATAATCTGCTTTAAGTTCAGGAGGAATAGGGGCAGTAAAACTCGAACTGCTTCTTAAAACCGTATTGGTATTGATTTGTGGGGTGGTTTTTGATTTATTATTTTGTGTAACTTTTTGAGTTGGAGTTAACACTCTTTCATATTCAACAGGTGGTTCGGTTTTTGGGATGATCTTTTCTTCGATGACAGGCTGTTCCGTAGGGGAGGGTGCTTTTTTTTCTTGCGGCTCAGTGTAGATTAAACCCTCATCGGGTATGGGGTCTTTTGGTTTGGCTATAATCCCTCTTCCTTTTGGGCGATGTAAGACTTCTTCTGCTATGTCAATCATTTCGGTGGTGGTTTTGCCTCCGGTTGCTTTGCGCAAGACATTCCCATCCGAATCGAAATAAAGTAAAATGGGGAGGTATTTGTCAGTCAGGTCCACACTGTATGATTCTGCCATGTCATAGTATGCAAAATCACCTTCGGAGTAGTTGATTTTGAAACTAATAAACCGTTGATTGTAAAGCGGAAACACTTGGGGGCTGGTAAAGACTGCCGTATCCATGTGGGTACAATAGAGGCAGTGTTTGCCATACATTTCTATGAAGATGAATTTGCGTTCTTCTTTTGCTTTTTCTAAAAGTTCTGCCCAACTGCCTTGGAAAAATTTAATACCTACAGGTTGTGATTTTAGAATGGGGGATATACAAAGGGATAACGTGAAGACAATGATACAGAGGGTTCTGGTGAGTGGCATATTGACTAGGGAATTTTGGTAGTGAATCGAGTGGCTATTTGGCAAAATAATCAAAAACCGTGCTAATTATTTGAATGGCAACGGAACGGGTGAATTTTAACAATAGGCATATCGGATTTACCAAAACAAGCGAGCAGCTATTACTTTACAGAGCCTGCCTAACCAAAACGAGTACAGTAAGAATAGTGGCTATTTTGGAACTTAGGCTATCAAAGGCATCGTTCCAATTCCTGTTTTTGCGGCGTTCTTTTCGTTCTGCTTCAAAACGTTTTCGGTCTGTTATGTCAACAAATAGTGTTGCACCGTTTTCTACTCGCGGGTATCTTTTTATTCCTATGAATGAGCGGGTTTTATCAATTCTTCCGTTGGGTTGCTGGACATAGGTGCGCGATTTTTTAGCATCTCTGCCAAAACCTCCCCCATAATTATTGATATAGTACTTCGCCCGTTTTTTTCTGCCTTCAAAAGGGGCACTGATTTTAAGGACTACGCTGTCCACATCGAAATGGCTGATAGCACCTTGAAGGGATACGATGTTTTTTACCTGTGGCACAAAGATGGAGTCGCCATCTGCAAGAATGTAATTGAATTTCGACTTACTTGGTTTGGCAATGGCTTTTTTAATATCGAGCAGTACATAGCCGATACTGTCCTGAAGTCTGAACAGTTTTGCTCCTTCGCTGAATGCGTAAGGGGTAACGCCACCGCTCCGCTCTATGATACTGGTTAGTCGCTCTTCTTTACTAAGGAGGCTGTATTCACCCGGGTAAGTAATTTCACCGTAGATTTTGATAATTTGGGGTGTTTCAAAGTCGGGGGATAGTCGAATAAAAACATGGTCGTAGGGTTTGAGCGGATAAGCTGCGGCTATAGTGTCAATCGTGAGGTCGGGGTTGACCTTGATTCGTTTGACCACTATTCTGTCTCTTGCCGATTGTTTGGTATCTCGGTCGGTATAGGAGATAAGCCTCGATACTTCGATACGGTCAGTAGAGGCTTCGGCTTGCATACCACCGGCTAAATAGAGGAGGTCTTTTAGGGTAAGGCCTTCGGCATACTCGTATTCACCGGGTTGACGGACTGCTCCGAATATTTTGACAGAGAAATCTTGCCGAAATGCTTTGCGGGATACCACCTGTATGGTATCGAGATCTTGGATGGCAAAGTTTTCGGGGGACTTAGGGTCATCTAAAACCTCACCGAGTTTAAAGGGGAGGATGAGTTTTGATTGGTCTTCTTTTAACCGAATTACATAAGCACGGCTGAGGTCGGCTTCGTCTAACACCCCTTCGGTTTTGAGCAGGATGTCGGATATTTTGTTTCCCGGAATTACTTCGTATTTACCGGGCACTTTTACCGCTCCGACTACTTCTACGTAGTTGCGAAGCCCTCGTGGTAGCCGGTAAACAAATATGCTATCGCCATTGATGAGTGGGAAATCGGTTTTATTCAGTCTAAGGCTGTCGAGGTCAAGGTCAATTAACACCTCTTTGTTTCCTTGATACCGCTTGATGTTGATGTTTTTGGTGAAAGCATCGGCATTTAACCCGCCTGCATAATCAATGACCTTTTGCAGCCCTTCGCCGGGGGTTAGTTCGTAATTGTAAGGTCGCCTAACCTGCCCCGATATGTTGACGACTGCCCCCATCGGAGGAACGACTATGTAATCGTTGTTTTGAAGAAAATACTCTTGTCGGCTGTTGGGGTCGGTAAGGTATTCGTAGATGTCCAGTTTTTTAACCGTTGCACCATTACGTCTGATATAAATTTCTCTAAGTGAGCCGATTTGGTTTGGGCCATTGATAGCGACAAGTGCGTTAAAAACAGAAGTATTTGAAGGGAACCTGTAAGTGCCCGGGTGAAGGAGTTCTCCAACAAAGTTGACGCTGATTTTATGGACGAAGGTGATGTTTACATCTATCTTATTGGGGTCGAACTCGTAGGTTTTGGCGAATTTGTTTTTGATGATTTCTTTGGCGTTGGCTATGCTTGAGCCTTTCAAATAGATGCGCCCAACCAATGGCGGGTCTATGTTTCCAAGACTGTCTATGATAAACTTATTATTGTAGTCTATGCTTCCCCACATGGAGACAGTTACTTCGTCTGCAATGCCGAGTGGGTAATTATCGGGGGGACGCTCGTTTAGTTCATTGTAAAAAACGACATCGAGCAGGTTGCGCCGGAAAAACTCCTGACCATAAACGACCGGTTCGGGAAGTTCAAGGGCTTTTTCTATAAGGTCGCGTTTTTGGAGTTCTATCAATTTGATAACATCTTCGATGCTGACGCTGTCTTTTCTGTTCTTATTGAGTTTTTCAAATTCTTTTCGCTTTACCTCATCTTTAATCATTTTCAGGGTGTCTTGTGCTAGGCTCAAGTCCATTAGTTCCTTAATGGTTTCTTCGGGAATGCCGAGTTTTCGGAGTTCTTCGGGTGTAACCATGATTCGGTTAATGAGGGAAGTATCTTCGGCATTGGCACGCTTGCGCGTATCTTCGTCTTGCTGTTGGATAAATTTGTCTAAATCGTATCGGTTATAGTAGGAGTCTTGTTTGTTTCTATTTTTATCATAAACGTTTAGGGTTCGGACTTGCGCCCATAGAGGTTGTGATAATTGAAGTAGTAGAAAGCAAATGAGGCTATAAACAAGGTATTTCATGTATATTGTTTTGGGACTAAACCCTTGGGGCTTTAGTTTGGCATACAGAGGATAACAGTATGGGAAACGTTGCATCGTTAGGGTTTTGCTTTTATAGTATCTAAAGTTAAGTAATAGGAAAAAAGCCCTCAAAGATAGACAAACATTTTGGCCTGTAAAGGTCTTTTGTAGTTAATGCTTGGCGTTTGGATGTTTTGAAAGAAGAAATCGGTGGCAGCTCTTATCATTGATGCATAAAAATGGCAATGCCGCCATCTTGCGAAAAGATAGCGGCATTGCTTGTTAACATGTTTTTAATAGGTTTTTTCAAATCGTTACCGGTTTAGCAGATAAGCCGCTACGATACCGGCACCTGCCAACACTGCTACCCGATAAACGCCATCAATTAGGGCTTGGGTAATGGTAAACCCATCAGAAGTAGCAAGCCAAATGAAGTTTAACCCAATTCCCACCATGATACCCACAGCGATACCAAAAGTGGCACCGCTTTCTACTTTGCTTCCACCAAAGCTTGACTTAGTATAAAGGTAGGTGAAGCCGAGTGAGAAAAAGAGTTGCCCAATAATTAAGTAAACCCAATCAGGCTCTTCCACCATACAGGGGGATGCAAAATAGTCTTTCATCAAAAAACCATAGAAAACGGAGTCAACCACAAAAACGAAGACCAGCACAGCTAAAGCTGCCAAGAGAAATTTAGTGTTCATAAAATGTTGATTTTGGATGTTAGTATTCTAATAGCGGGGGGAATTTAGGAGTATTTTTTCATTTAGTTACTCTCATTAGGGAAAAAAAAGTTTGAGAGCAAAAAAAGGTATAAAAATAGGCTTAGAATCAGCCCTTTAGCACGATTAATAACTAAAAGCGTAACGCATCGGCACTATCAATTACCTCCCTGTTGAATTCCTTCGGGGTTTTTGTATTTACGGATGTTTTGCTACCGATTGTTTCGACAAGCTCAACAACCACTCATAATTCATAGCCCATAACTAAAAAAGCTACTCCCTTTGAACCAATCGTGCTTTAAATTTTCCTGTTTTATTGTTTAGATTAACGACCAACAATTTGCGCGGAGAGGTATTGTCGCTAAGTTCGGAGGTGGTAAAGACTCGTTTAACATGGGATTGCAACACCGTTACGTCTTCGGGTGTGGGGTTCAGTTCATCTTCGGTAATGAAAAATCCCAAAGCATTTTCGCCAGTATTTTCCAATTCAAAATTATCGGTACTAACAAACAGCCCTTCCATTGCCTGCTGACGGCTGTTGGCGTTGATGGGAATGGGTGGGTTTGGATTTGGTTTTGGCGTTGCGGATTTGAGGTATTTCAGTTCGTAATATGCCTCGATAATGGCGGGCTGACCGGCATATAACGCTATCAGGTGTCCAAAAATACGGTGCATAGTAACGGCTAAGTTTTCGCGGGCTACCTCCAACTGTTGCCGGCTTAGGGTATCATTTGCTTCTTTGCCTTGTTGGGCAACCCGTGCGGCGGTTAAGCTGTCCCGAAAGGCTACGACTTGGGTTAAAAGGGTGGACAGTGTGGGATATGCGACCATCGCATCTGCCAAATCTCTGACTGCTTTGATGCGCTCATCATAAGCGCCCGATTGAAACGGCACGCGCCCTTTGGGCAACAGCATTTGGTGGGCTGCCACATCTCCCGACAAAAGATACTGAATTGCAATGTCCCACGATTGGATATGGGAGCTGCTAAGCGCCGAGAGATGCGCTTCAAACTCAGAGGTTGCTACTTTATAGGCGGTAAAATTTTTCGATGCCTCTGAATAGGCATCGGCAAACTGCTCATAAGCAGGCTGCATGATGAGGTATAGGGCATTGATTTCGGGGATGGTGGTGCTTTTTTCAAAGAGTTTATCCCTGTGGTCAGTGGATAGGATATACATGCGCTTGTTGTTCTTGCTCGTAACATTATCAAACACATTTCGCAAATAAGACCAATTCGAATCATTTAGCGCCATATCACTTTGGGGGATTATCGTAAAAAATCTATGTCTTTAACGCAAAGATAACGGCATTGTTTTTAACAAAGTGCATCTGTATTTACTTATTTTTCAATTTTAACACAAAAATTAGTGCTACGACTATAATTTAAGGTCTAAACTTACCTCCGTAGTAGCTACGGAGATAAGTTTAGACCTTAAATTGTTTACATAATGGCTATGGAGATAATATTAGGTCTTAACTTGCCTTCGTAGCTATTATGGAGATAATATTAGGTCTTAACTTACCTTCGTAGTTACTACGGAGATAATATTAGGTCTTAACTTGCCTTCGTAACTATTATGGAGATAATATTAGGTCTTAATTTGGCTTCGTAGTGGCTACGGAGATAATATTAGGTCTTAACTTGTCTCCGTAATGGCTATGGAGATAATATTAGGTCTTAACTTACCTCCGTAGTAGCTACAAAGGTAAAATTAGATCTTAACATAGCTTCGGGGCAGTTATAAGTTAGAAGCTATGATTTATGAGTTCTTTCTACCTTCCCTGAAACTTGTCTTTTTACTCTTTGCCTTAGATTTGGAAAGGGGGAATTGCAAAAGTCTATAAATGCGAAATAGCGTTTTCTCCACTCTTTAATATGTTGAGCAGAAAAAACGCTATTTCAATAAGGACAGATAGGTAATTACCCAATCCTTGCCGATTGTGTTACCAAGGCAAGCTTAAATCGGGCTTATTGCTAAAGTCGGGTTGCATGGGTGGGTTGTTTTTCAACTCCAACAGTATTTCTGCAATGGCAGTATCTAATTGGGGGTCAATGCCTTGGGCATATTCTTGTGGGGCGATGTCTATTTCAATATCGGGCACGGCACCGTAGTTTTCAACTCTCCAACCTACATCTTTGAACCAGAAAGAAAATTCGGGTTGGGTGGTATAGGAGCCGTCCACCAATCCGTTTCGGGGCCAAATTCCGATAACGCCTCCCCAAGTGCGCATTCCCACCAATTTTCCGAGTTTAAGCATTTTAAAGGAGTGGCTAAAGATGTCGCCATCGGAACCGGCTTGTTCGTTGGTAATGGCAATGATGGGACCTGCGGGCGATGCCGCAGGGTAAGGTTCGTGTCCGACCCATCGGGTGAGGTCGAAACCTAATCGTTTGCGGGCTAATTTTTCGAGAATGAGTTGAGAAACGTGTCCGCCGCCGTTAAATCGCACGTCCACAATCAGCCCACCACGGTCATATTCCGAAAGGTAATAACGATGGAACTCGCCAAACCCATTTGCTCCCATATCGGGAACATGCACATAGCCCACTTTCCCGCCGGTGGCTTGGTGTACATATTTGCGGTTGGCTTCTACCCATTCGCGATAGCGGAGCATGGCTTCGTTGTTAATGGTCTTAACCGTTACGTTTCGCACGTTGCTGCCGTCTTGGTTGGCTACGGTCAAGAGAACTTCGGAAGAAGTGTAATTCACTAATAGTTTATGGGGGGAGTCTGCTTCATTTAAGCGTTGGCCGTTGATGGCGAGCAGGAGCATTCCTTCAGAAAGGTTTACGCCCGGGCGTTTGAGTGGGGGAGGGCTTTGAGAATTCCACGTGTCGCCGGTCAATATTCGTTCAAAACGGTAGGCATGGTGTTGGTGGTCATAGCTAAGATCTGCCCCCAAAAATCCTACGTAGTATGGTGGGCGAGGACGGTAATCGCCACCCACTTCGTAAGCGTGTGATGTGCCGAGTTCGCCATGAATTTCCCATATCAGGTCTGATATTTCGCTTCGGGTGTTGGTTCTGTCCACCAAAGGGGCATAGAGGTCATACACTTTTTGCCATTGGATATTGCTCATTTCGGGCGACCAGAAAAATTCGTTTTGCAATCGCCATGCTTCGGCAAACATTTGTCGCCACTCTGCGCCGGGTTCAACGGATAGTTTTATTCGGGAGAGGTCAATCCATCCGCTTTTACGAGTAAAATCATCGCCATCTTTGGACTTAGTATTATCAATATCGGTACTTACTACTCTCAATTGGTCGTTTGACCAATATGCAATCGCTTTTCCATCATGCGATAGATGGAAAGAATTGACCCCTGATGCGAAAACAGTTTCTTCTAATTTGTCTAAATCATAAGCCATCAATTTGGCTTTTGATATAGGTTCGGTATAGCGTGCGCCTTCTACTTGTTCGGAAGTGTAAAACACTTTGTTTTTACAAGCACCTAATTGTCCATAGTTGCCTTCGGCTATAGGAAACGGAACAATCCGGTCTTCAATACCTTCGAGGTCTATGATGATTTTTTCGGGCTTTTTATCTTTCGCTTTTTCAGCGTTTTCCTTTTCTTTTTGTTCGAGGTCGGGGTGGTGATGGTGAACATGTGCTTCTTCGTCTTCGTCCACACTTTTAGGAACCGGCACAAAAGGAGAGGCTACGTCTTTTCGAAGGGTGATGAGGTAGGGCAACATGCCTTTTGGAAAGTTGAGGTCGAAGTGCAGGTTATCGTAAACGGGGTTAAATATTCTTGAAGACAGGAATAGTAAATACTTTCCGCTGGGGTGAAAAACGGGGTCGAAGTCGAATAAAACCGGCCGAGTGATTTGGTACGACTGTCCCGTTTCAAAGCTATACAGTTTAATGGCGGTATTTTGCGGGCTTACGGGAAAGGCATAAGCAATCCAGTTTCCATCGGGCGACCAACTGAACGGAAGACCAAACGGGGTGCCGGCTTCTGCACGGTCAATGATTGCATGATCGCCGGTTTCCAAATTTACCCAAATCAGTTCTTGGCGATGGTTGGTAATGACCACTTCGTCCTTGCATTTGCATATTTGGATGGAATAGGGAATGCCAATATCAATGTGTTCAAAGTGTTTGGTTTGTTCACCGGTTTCAATGGAATAAACACAAATGCGGTAATTACCGCTTTGGTCGGTGGCGGCAACGAGGCGTTTACCATCCGACAACCATTGACTGAGTTTATAACGGGTGCTGCCGCTTCGGTTTCCGACTTGAGAGATTGCCCCTTCCCAATTTCCGAAGGCAAAAATCTTGCCTCGTGCGGTAATACTCAAGTGGCTGCCGGTTGGGTTCAGTGCGTAGCTATCGGTAAACCGGTTGGCACTAACAAAACGGCGGTTTCGTTGTACACGTGGGGAAAGATAGCCGATGTTTAGTTTTTGTGATTTATGGGTAGCGATGGAGAACAAATAGATGTCGCCGCCGGCATGGTAAACAATGTTGTTGCCGTCTGTTTGCGCATTTCTGGCATAAAAATCTTTATGTTTCGTGTGTTGAACAAAATCGGAACCATCTGTCAGGCAAGAGCAGATATTTCCTACACCGCTATGGTCGGCAATAAAATAAACGCGGTCATTCACATACATGGGGCAGTTATAGTTGGCCGTTACGGGTTGAAGTTTGGTGAATTCACCGCTTCCCTGTTCGTCTATCCACAACACACCTGCTGTTCCGCCTCGGTAACGCTTCCAATAGGAAGCATCACGAGTATGACGACCAATGACCACACCACCTTTTTGGTTAAAACTAATGCTTCGGGCAGGGCCATATTGATGGAGACGTACAGGAAGATTTCCGTTTAAGTCCACTTCATATAAAGCGGGCGCATGTCCGTGGGGTTGTCCGTAAGTGCTGGCAAAAACTATTTTATCGCCGTTCCAACCGGCCATGATACAAATACTGCCCAAGTAGGTCAGCCTTTGTGCTGTACCACCGGCAGCAGGCATCACGTATATTTCTGTCGGGCCTTCGTCTGAGCCGACAAAAGCAATGTGTTGTCCGTCCGGTGAAAAGCAGGGTTGTGAAATTGCACCCAAATTGGCAGTTAACCGATGTGTTGCCCCTCCTTTGATGGAGGTCAGCCACAAGTCATCTTCGGATACAAAAACCAGATGATCGTGATAGACAGCGGGAAATCTATAATACCCTTGCATTGGTGAGTTCATTTGCGCATCTTTTTATAGGATAATGGAAAGAAGCGCAAAGATAGCAAAAAGCACTAAGGAGGGTAGGGGAAAAGGGGCGTTTAGTCTTGTTTTTTACCGCTAAACTCTATATCGGTTTGAGTAAATTCTTGTGGACTTACACCCGTATAGTTGTAGGATTGAATGATGAGGCTGTCGGAATCAGTTTTTATATTGGCAAAATAGGAGTATTGCGTGCTTGTGTTGATAAAATACTGTTGTAAGTCGTTCAACAAAAAGTGGTTTAACCCGATGGAAACACTATCTGCGCCAACAAATTTTACCTCAATAGTATCGGCAAAAGTAGTATCTGAATTGCCAAAACCCGTTACGGGGTCTGCCCATATTAGGCTTTGTTGGGTTTGTCCTATATATAACCCTTCGATATCGGGTTTGGCGTCTTCTTTACAAGTAGTGTATCCTAAAAGTATCACAAACAGGATAAGGGTATAAAAAGCATTTTGTTTCATGAACAACGGATTTAAGAATTTTAAGAACGACAGACATTTTTTGTGTATCGAAGCAGCACAGATGCAAAACTAAGCAAGAAGTCGGGATTTTTTAATGAAAATCTCTGCAAGGCTTAGTCTTTTGCTTTCTTAGGACAGTCTTTGCATTGCTTTTCCTTTTTGTATTTTTTACAGCACTTCTTTTTCTTACCACACTCAAACGGATAGAGGGGTAGGGGATATTTTGGCTCAAACAAAGAAATGACTGCCGATTGTGCGGTGCTGATATGGTAACTTGTGTCGGATGGCATAGCGAAAAGGGGAAGGAACAGGGATTAAAAAGTACACAAAGATAGGTGAAAGAACAGATAAAGACGCATGATGGGTTAAGCAGGCCGTTTGTTTGGGTAAATTATTCCCTTTGGGTTGTTAAATCAAGATATGCTGTTTCATGGTTACAACTGCTTTCTCAATTACACATCGCTAAAATTCCCCCTTTTTCAAAGGGGGCTAGGGGGATTTAGCACTATTTCGGGCTTATTTTACG
>CALCIK010000119.1 GCA_937907475.1 uncultured Bacteroidota bacterium
CATTTTCGCTCCCGTCAGAGACATTTTCGCTCCCGTCAGAGACATTTTCGCTCCCAACTTTAAAAAACACCTTATCATTATACAGGTCTTATACCAATTTACCAATAGTTCCCCGTTTGCAAATACTCCCGAACATAGTCCTCCACGCCTTCTTCTAAGGTGTAGAAAGCATTGTAGTAACCGGCAGTAAGGAGTTTTTGCATATTGGCTTCGGTATAATACTGATAGGTTTGTCGGAGGTCTTGGGGCATGTCTATGAATTCGATGACAGGGTCGAGATTCAAGGCTTTAAAAACGGCATAGGTCAGGTCAATAAACGTGCGGGCGGTACCGGTACCTAAGTTATACAAGCCGTTTGGGGGCAGTTGAAATTTCATCAGCCATTGGCAAACAGCAACTACATCTTTTACATACACAAAATCGCGGAGTTGCTTACCGTCCTCAAATTGGGGATTGTGCGAGCGAAACAGCTTGACCTTCCCCTCTTCGCGAATTTGTTGGAAGGCGTGAAATACCACGGAGGCCATGCGGTGTTTGTGGTATTCGTTAGGGCCATAGACGTTGAAAAACTTTAGTCCGTACCAAACGGGTGGTGTTTGAGTTTGGGTCAAAGCCCATTTATCGAACTCGTTTTTAGATACGGCGTAGGGGTTGAGTGGTTTGAACAATGAAACCAATTCGTGCCGGTCGTCATAACCAAATTCTCCAGCCCCATAAGTGGCTGCAGAAGAAGCGTAAACCAATGGGATTTGGTAATCGGCACAAAACTGCCATACCCGCTTGGAGTAGTTGAGGTTGAGGCGGTCAAAGATTTCGGTACTAAAATCGGTCGTATCGGTTCGCGCTCCGAGGTGATAGACTGCTTCGATTTGTTGGTAATTGCTGCGTATCCAACTCAAAAACGCTTCACGCGGCACCCATCCCAGATATTGCCGATTAGTGAGGTTTTTTTTCTTCGGCAAAGGGTTGAAGTCATCCACCAAGATCAAATCTGTTCTGCCTTGCTCGTTCAAAAAGGCGGTCAGGCAACTGCCAATAAATCCCGCTGCACCGGTAATTATAATCATGGAAGGAGTTTTTAGTTATAAGTTATGAGTTTGGATTTACGAATTACGATTTTAGATTTACGATTGAAGACTTTTAATTTGCGATTGACGATTGCCAAGAGCGATTCCCCATTACCAATCGCAA
Source organism: uncultured Bacteroidota bacterium (assembly GCA_937907475.1). Taxonomy (GTDB): domain Bacteria; phylum Bacteroidota; class Bacteroidia; order Chitinophagales; family UBA2359; genus UBA2359. The sequence continues at coordinate 1,192 of CALCIK010000119.1, forward strand.
ATTAGGCATTACCCGTTAATCATTAACAATTAACATTGTAAGTCCTAATGAACCACTTACTACTTATTACTTACCACTTACCACTTACCACTATATTTTCTTGATGGTTGTTAATCGTTGTATGGTATTGTTCAAACGAGGCGGGAGGCTTACAATTGCTATCCAGAATCCCAACCAAAAGGGCAAGAGAATACTCCGATAGCGGACAATTGCTCCCAGATTATCGGTGGTTAGTCCAATGAGCAATAGGGAGGTGAAGGCAAAAAAGAAGCAGGCATACAAAAAAAAGCGGTGCGGTTGCTGCCGCAAATTGTTGAACACCAAACAAAACAGCACAAACAGACTTAGGCAAAGCGTTTCGACCGAAGCGATAATTTGCATGGGGTCAATGTTTCCCCAAGGTTCGGGGCGCAACAGCGCATTGACCAACGCCTGTGGCAGTTCTTTGGTAAAAGCCGTCCAAGTTGGCTCTAACAAGGGCAGATTTATATCGCTTCCGCCCAACTTGTAAATCACAAAATAGTAACGCACCTCTGCCAATTTAGCAAACACATTCAGTTTTTCGGATACCATGCTCAACACAGCCAAACCTGCAAATCCCAACAAGTAAGCAAAGGTGTAAACTGCCGCCGGCCATTTGGGTTGGAAGTGTTTGACCATAGCCCATAACACCAAGACCGGCAACAACAAACCCAATGTGTATGGTCTGATGAGCAGGAGTAAAAATCCGTTGACCAACAATGCCAAAGCTCGCTTAACGGTTACCTTGCGTTCGATAACCAACCATGAATTCCAAACCATCAGCCCCATCAACATCAAAGAAATGCCCTCTTTGTGCAAACCGGATGTCCAAAAAAGGATTGAGGGCATAAAAAAGAAGAAGGCAAATAACCACTTCGCCCTGTGCGGGAAATAGGCGGCAAAAGTTTTGTACAAGGCCGTCAGCCCGATAAAACTCAAAAAAGTGCCGAATAAGGCATGAACCGGGTAAGAATGAAAGGAAATCAGATGTGCCAGTGCATTGAACCGAATAGCGGTATAGGACCGCACATCGCTCCACGAAGGAATGGTTTCGACAATTTCCGTAAGGTATTCGGGAGGAATACGGTTATTGGGTGCAAAAGTCAGTTCGAGGAAATACAATGGGTTTGTGTGAAGCGTATCGAAAACAAGCCTGCCAACTTTAAAATAATTAACCGCATCGCCTCCGTTGTAGTAATAGATGCTATTGAGCCAGATAAACGCCCAACCGCAAACGGCTTTACACAAAAAAGCCACCACTATGACCGGTTTATTGATGTATTCGTCAGAAAAAAAAGGTAGCTTTACAACGAACCACACCAACAATAAAAGATAACACCCTGTAACAACATACTCCATCTTAGAACTTAAATTGCCGCAAAGATAGCAGCATTAAAGAGGATTATTGCTCGATTATGGTTTCTTAACTTCGATAATTCGGGTAAGGTTCGTAAATTTGCACCATGCAACTAAGCGCTCAAGAATTAAGCCTGCTGTTAAACGGCACTTTGGAGGGCAATCCCGATGTTTCGGTGAGCCGTTTGGCAAAGATAGAAGAAGCTAAGGCAGGCGATGTCAGCTTTATCGCCAACCCAAAGTATGCCCACTTTGCTCATACCACAGGAGCGTCAGTGTTGGTGGTGAACACCGATTTTGTACCCGATGCGCCGGTTATTTCCACCCTCATACGAGTTGCCGATGCCTACGCTGCTTTTACCCAACTATTGGAACTGCACGCGCGGCAAAATCGTCCGCAAGGCATCGAACAGCCCTGCTTTATTCATCCCGAAGCCCAAGTAGGAGACAACGTCTATATCGGAGCCTTTGCCTATATCGGTAAAAATGCTGTTATCGGCAATAACACCCTCATTTACCCACAAACCTACATTGGCAATGATGTAAAAATTGGAGAAGAGACAACCGTTTTTGCGGGGGTGAAAATATACGAGGGTTGTCAAATCGGCAGTCATTGCATCGTTCATAGTGGGGCAGTTATTGGCAGCGATGGATTCGGGTTTGCCCCCTTGCCCGATGGCTCCTACAAAAAAATACCCCAAACCGGCATTGTCATTGTCGAAAACCATGTAGAAATAGGCGCAAATACCTGTATAGACCGCGCTACGATGGGAGCAACAATCGTTAAGAATGGCACAAAATTGGACAACCTCATTCAGATAGCCCACAACGTACTGGTGGATGAGCATACCGTTATTGCAGCACAGGCAGGCATCTCCGGCAGCACAAAAATAGGCAGGTATTGCATGATAGGCGGTCAGGCAGGATTGGTAGGACATCTTACTCTTGCCGATAAAACAAAAATCAACGCACAAAGCGGCGTTACGAAGTCCATTGATGAAGAAGGGAAGTTTTTGAGCGGCTCGCCGGCATTCGATTACCGCAAACAAATGCGGGCTTACAGTGTTTTTAGACAACTTCCGGACATCGAAGCGCGGTTAAAAGCCGTCGAAACCCAACTTAAAAAGGAGTAAATGCGAAATTTGCCTCTCCGGCACGCCTACCGATGAGCTAAAAACCAATATCAAGATAAGCAACAACAAATATGAACACACATCAACAAACGATTGTCCGCTCGGTTACGCTCAGCGGAACAGGATTACATAGCGGTAAAACAGCCAACATCACTTTTCACCCTGCCGAGCCCAATTTTGGCATCCGATTTTGCAGAACCGACCTCGAAGGCCGCCCTACTATCAAAGCCGATGTTGATTATGTCGTCAATACCCTGCGAAGTACCACTCTTGGACAAAACGGTGCAACGGTCATTACCACAGAACACGCCCTCGCCGCCGTCATCGGGTTACAGATAGACAATGTGCTCATCGAGATTGACAACGAAGAAGTTCCCATATTGGATGGCAGCTCAAAACCGTTTATCGAAGCCTTACAACATGTGGGGACAGTGGAACAGCCGGAAAATCGCCATTTCCTCACCTTAGATGTACCGTTTCATTATACCCATGCCGCCACCGGAAGCGAGTATATCGCCCTTCCAGCTGAGGAACTTCAAATGACCACGATGGTGGATTTTAACTCGGTGGTGATTGGTAAACAATATGCGGTGATGAACTCGGTTGAAGAATTTGCAACACAAATCGCATCAGCGCGTACCTTTTGCTTTTTGAGCGAGGTGGAAACCCTCATGCAACACGACCTCATCAAAGGTGGGAGTTTAGATAATGCCATCGTATATTTAGATCAAACCCCTTCTGACGAAATGCTCCAAAAATTGTCGGTCTTGACAGGAATAGAGAACCTTCAAGTCCGAAACGAGGGGTATCTCAACAATGTTCAGCTCAACTTTATGAACGAAGCTGCCCGGCATAAGCTATTGGATGTGATGGGCGACATTGCCTTGTTGGGAGCACCCCTAAAGGCTCGCGTCATCAGCACCAAACCCGGCCATGCCGCCAATGTTGCGTTTGTCAAAGAGATGAAAAAGTATTTCAAGAAAAAAGCCCTTCAGACCGCACCCGTTTACGACCCCAATGAAGCCCCTCTGTACGATGTAACCGCCGTTCAAAAACTACTCCCCCACCGCCCGCCGTTTTTGTTGATTGACAAAATTATGCTCTTGACCAAAGAACGGGTGATTGGGGTGAAAAGTGTTACCATGAACGAGCCATATTTTGCCGGACATTTCCCCGGTCAGCCTGTCATGCCCGGAGTGTTGATTATAGAAGCGATGGCGCAAGCAGGCGGTGCGTTGGTGATGCAGTCCGTTCCCGACCCCGAAAACCACCTTACCTTTTTCCTGAAAATAGACAACGCCCGTTTCAGAAAACCCGTTGTTCCGGGAGATACGCTTATATTTGAATTGAAATTAGTTACCGAAATCAGAAGAGGCATTGCCGAGATGGATGGTTTTGCCTACGTAGGCAATAAATTAGTAACCGAAGCGCGATTGGTAGCGCAAATAGTTAAGCGTAAAAGCGAGTAGATTTAGTTATGAGTTATGAGTTATTTTTTAAGACATTAGACTTTAGACATAAGACGATAGACTTTAGACCTGATGTGAGAACCGTTGCCAATTGCCCACTTTATCCTTTTAGTTCGACAAGCCCACTAACCATTCACCATTCACAATTCACCACTAACCATTAAACCCGTGGATAAATCTATCACCCAATCCAATGTTTCGCCTTTGGCTCATGTACATCCGGGTGCTAAAATCGGAACTAATACCACGATCCTTCCTTTTTGCTATATAGAGGACGATGTGGTCATCGGGAGTAATTGCCAAATCGGGCCAAACGTTACCATCATGAGCGGCACTCGCCTAGGTGACAATTGTCAAGTCTTTCCCGGAGCGGTGATTGGTGCCATTCCTCAAGACCTCAAATTTGCCGGTGAATATACAACAACCGAAATTGGAAACAACACCACCATTCGGGAGTGCGTAACCATCAATCGGGGAACAGCATATTCGGGGAAAACCGTCATCGGCAACAACTGTTTACTCATGGCTTATGTTCATATTGCCCACGATTGTTTGTTGGGCGACCATGTGATTTTGGCCAACAGCACCAACCTTGCCGGACATGTCTTGATTGATGAATTTGCGATTTTAGAGGGGTTTGTCGGTGTCCAACAGTTTATGCATATAGGAGCACATTGTTTTATTGCAGCCACGTCCTTTGTCCGAAAAAACGTACCCCCTTTTGTCAAAGCAGCCCGCGAACCTTTGTCTTATGCAGGCATCAACTCGGTTGGGCTAACCCGGCGCGGGTACAGTCCACAAACTATTCAGCACCTGCAAAACATTTACCGGTACATCTTTGTAATGGGTTATTCACTGCCCAAAGCCTTGAACATGATAGAAAACAATATCGAAAACACACCGGAGACCCAACAGATACTCGATTTCATCCGCAATTCACCCAAAGGAATCATCAAAGGGATGGGCAATACCCCCTCTACCAACGAAACGGCCGATGTTTAAACTAGAAGTACAAAACATCGGTAAACGCTACCGTTTGGAATGGATATTCAAAGAGGTGAACTATTCCTTTGAAAGTGGCTCCGCTTATGCTGTTTTAGGGGCGAACGGAACGGGGAAATCCACACTGCTCCAAATCTTGGGGGGAAGTCTGTTGCCAACATCGGGTAAGGTAAATTATCAACTCAATGGTCAACCCATCGAAAGCACCGATGCCTATCAATACATGAGCATTGCCACCCCTTACCTCGAACTGATTGAGGAGTTCTCGTTATTAGAATTGGTTAAGTTTCAATTGAAGTTCAAACCTTTTATACATGGACTCGGCGTGTCCGACATTATCGAACACCTGCAACTCAGCCATGCACAACACAAGCGCATTGCCTTCTATTCGTCTGGAATGAAACAACGGGTAAAAATGGGATTAGCGGTTTTGTCGGCTTCGCCCCTCGTTTTGCTAGATGAACCGACTGCAAACTTGGATGCCAAGGCCTGTGAATGGTATTTGGATTTGGTGGAGCGATATGCCGCCGACAAATTGCTCATCATTGCCTCCAATCAACCTACGGAGTACCAATTTTGCCGGCATCAATTGAACATTACCGATTATAGCCCTAAATTGTAGCCGCTATCAACAAATTGAGATCAGTATATCGAATATTGAACCGCTCACTCATGTGTTGATTGGTCAGGTGTCCTTTATATATATAGGCACCGTTTCTCACCCCGCTGCTATTGCGCAGCAAGTTTTCAAAACCGCCATATTCGTGCGTTTTGAGTAGCATGGGGGTCAAGACATGGCTCAACGCCAACGAGGCAGTTTTTGACACCCTCGAAGCAATGTTTGGTACACAATAGTGAATGACATCGTGTTTCAGGAAAACGGGTTTGTCGTGGGTGGTTATTTCCGATGTTTCGAAGCAACCGCCTTGGTCAATGCTGATGTCCACAATCACCGCACCCGGCTTCATCTTCTGCACCATGCTTTCGGTAACCAAAATCGGGGTTTGTCCTTTTTCCGAATGGATAGCCCCAATCGCCAAGTCGGCTTTTGACAATTCATGTTCTAGGGTGAGCGGGTTGATGACCGATGTATAAACCCGCACATTGACATTGTTTTGCAGACGCATGAGTTTGTAAATATTGTTGTCGAACACGCGCACCTCTGCTCCGAGTCCCAATGCTGCGCGCGTGGCAAACTCTCCCACCACGCCCGCACCGAGAATCACGACCCTCGCAGGCGGTACGCCCGAAATGCCACCCATCAAAATGCCCGGGCCATTGTTGAGATTGCTAAGGTATTCTGCCCCTATCAAGATGGCTGCATTCCCCGCAATTTCGCTCAATGCCCGCACGATGGGGAAATTACCGCTCTCGTCTTTGATGTATTCATACGCCAAAGCGGTTACCTTCTTATTGATAAGGCGGTATAGGATTTCGTCTTTCAGTGTTGGAAGGTGAATAGGCGAGAATACCGTTTGTTGCACTTTGAGCAGGTCTAATTGTTCTTCGGTAATGGGTGCAGATTTCAAGATAATATCAGACTCAAACACTTGTCTGACATCGTAAGCGATTTCTGCACCGGCCTCGGAGTATTCACGGTCGTAGAAAAAGGACTTTTCACCTGCCCCGGCCTCTATCAATATCCGATGACCTCGGTTGACCAACAACTCCACCGCTTCGGGTGTCAAGGGTACGCGGTTTTCCTGAAAAGAACGCTCGCGTGGAATACCGATGAAGAGCTTGTTTTTTTTTACCACCGTAGCCAATAACGCTTCCTGCGGAATGGCACTAAACTGCGCTCCATAAGGAGCATAAACCGGGTTAATCTCGTTCATGATGCTGAATACTGATGGTTCTGCAATTTTGGTCGCCCAATTCAAGGCGAACCCAAAGACACGTTTCGTCTAATAGCGGTTCGATAATTTCCGGCCACTCTATCAAACAATAGCCCTTGCTGTTGAGGTAGTCGAGGATACCAATGTCTAGGGCTTCGTCCAGATTCTTCAATCGGTACAAGTCGAGGTGGTAAATAGTTTCCCTTCCCTGATACTCGTTTGCCAACGAAAAAGTAGGACTGCTCACCAAGTCCGTAACCCCTAACTGCCTGCAAATCTCTTTGATAAAGGTGGTTTTCCCAACCCCCATTGTTCCGCTAAATGCAAAAGTACGATAATTGCCATAACTACCCAACAGTTGTTTGGCAGCATTGGTCAAATCCGGTAATGTTTTTACCTCGATGTTCATGCTAAAAGCGAGGTGCTTTATTTGTTGGTAAACCGCGCAATCGGTATAATCACTTCTTCGAGCGATAGTCCCCCGTGTTGGAAAGTATCCTTATAGAAATTGACAAAGTGATTGTAATTGTTGGGATAGACAAAAAACATATCTTCTTTGGCAAAAATAAAGGACGAACTCACATTGGGTTGCGGCAACATCGCTTGTCGCGGGTTGGTTACTTCAAACACATCTTTGGGGTCGTAATTCAAGTTTTTACCGTGTTTGTAGCGAAGGTTGGTTGTTGTATTTCGGTCGCCGATGACCTTACTCGGGCGGCGCACGCGGATACTTCCGTGGTCGGTGGTAATAAACAAATTGATTTTTTTGCCCTCCAATTTGCGCAAGGCTTGCCAAAGCGGAGAGTGTATAAACCAAGAACGGGTGATGGAGCGGTAAGCGGCTTCGTCATTGGCCAACTCTTTCAACACTTCCATTTCAGTGCGGGCATGTGAGAGCATATCCATAAAGTTATACACAATCACGTTCAACTGATTGCCCAACATGTTGTGGATGTTTTCGTTCATTAACTTCGCATCTTGGTTGTTGGTTATCTTGGTATAACTCGTCTTGTAGAATAGGTTCAACCTGTCCAACTGATCGGCCAAAAACATTTCCTCGAACAAGTTTTTACCGCCCTCGTCCGAATCATTTTTCCATTGACTTGGGAAACGGCGCGCTATGTCAAAAGGCAACATGCCCGCAAATATCGCATTGCGGCTGTAATGAGTCGAAGTGGGCAGGATACTGTAATAGGCATCTTCTTCTTCAAACTTAAATGCTTCAGAGATAATGGGTTGTATCTCCTTCCATTGGTCATACCTCAAATTGTCAATAAGAATGAAAAAGTTGGGTATTGCCGGGTCAATATGGGGGAAGATTTTGTCGCGCATCAAGGTATGCGACATGGTGGGCGTATCGTCTTTTGATTGGCGGTTTTGTATCCAGTTAAAGTAATTTCGAACCACAAACTTGCAAAAGCCGTTATTCGCTTCCGTTTTTTGCATCTGAAAAACCTCCTGCATTTCTTCGGTCTTGGATTTATCCAATTCCAATTCCCAATAGACCAAATTTTTATACACCTCTATCCATGTGCGATAGTCGTCACTCATTTGGATATTGCTAAAGATGCCCGAAAAAGCGCGTTGATATCGCGAAGTAGTGCCTTCGCTCACTAACCGCTTGTTGTCTATAATTTTTTTAAGGGTTAGCAGTATTTGGTTGGGGTTGACCGGTTTAATTAAATAGTCTGATATTTGCGAGCCGATGGCTTCTTCCATAATATGCTCGGCTTCGTTTTTGGTTATCATCACCACCGGCAAATTAGTATTGGCGCGTTTAATCTCCGCCAGCGTTTCTAAACCCGAAATGCCGGGCATTGATTCGTCCAAGAAAACTACATCATAGGTCTCTTCCTTGCTTTTCTCAATCGCATCGTAGCCATTGGTTACTGCGGTAATATCATATCCCTTTTTCTCAAGAAATAAAATCTGGGGTTTAAGATTGTCTATCTCGTCATCGGCCCAAAGAATTTTGATGTTTTTTGACATATCGTTAATTGTGTGTTTACAAACTTAGCAACAGGAAATAGTTGTTCCATAATTGTATCCCTGTTGAATGTGAAGCGTTTATTAACCAAACAACCCCCCCCTTTATTGCAAAGTTCGATTTTTTAGTTAAATCTTTTTGATGGCTACTGTCAAGCATCCTTAAACACTTGTTCTGAACTGTATGCCCATAGAGATTGTTTTGCTACCATGTTCTCCTAAGTGGATGGACATTTTCACTATTGAATACCTACATCACACTAACTACAATCCACCTGCATGTCATTTTGGAGCAAACTTTTTGGAATAAAAAATATACCTGGCACAAGGCGAAGTAGCCCCGATGTTTCTTTTTCCGAAAGCCTGAAAGCCCTAACCATCTTACCCAAATTCTTTCGGTTGATATGGGCTACCAACAAAACCTTTACCCTCATCAATATCCTTTTGCGTATTGTAACAGCCGTAACACCGTTGCTTACCCTATACGTGGCCAAGTTGATCATAGACGAGGTCATTTTGTTGGCAAAAACGCCCGATGTGGCAGACCATTCCCACCTTTGGCAATTAGTAGCCATTGAATTGGGCATTGTCCTGACAGCGAGTTTGGTCAATCGCCTTATCGGATTGATTGACTCCATGCTCGGCGATTTGTTTGCCAACAAAACATCGGTCATGTTGCTGGAACATGCTGCCGAACTGGATTTGCCGCAGTTTGAAGATGCCGAGTTTTACGACAAGTTAGACCGCGCAAGGAGACAAACCATTGGCAGAGTATCGCTCATGTCTGATATTTTGAACCAATTTCAAGACATCATCACACTCTTTTTTTTAGCAGCCGGCTTGTTGGTTTTTAATCCTTGGCTCATCTTGCTCCTTATCGTGGCAGTGATTCCCGTGTTCCTGAGCGAAACTTATTTTAACCAAAAAAGCTACTCTCTGGTGATGAACTGGACGGCCGAAAGGCGCGAGTTAGACTATCTGCGGTTCATCGGTGCAAGCGACGAAACGGCCAAAGAAATCAAGATATTCGGACTGACCGACTTCCTCAAGGAGCGGTTCAGCAACCTAGCCAACCAATATTACGAAGTCAACCGGCGATTAGCGGTTAAGCGCGCTGCATGGGGTTATTTCTTCAACGGGCTGGGCGATGCGGGCTACTATACCGCTTATGTCGTCATCCTGTTGCAAACGGTAAAGGGGATTATTTCTGTGGGCGACCTTACCTTTTTAGCGGGTTCGTTCAATCGTATGCGCATGTTGCTGCAAGGAATCCTGACGCGGTTTTCGCAAATTGCATCCCAAGCCATGTATCTCAAAGACTTTTTCGATTTCTTTGACATACAGCCCCTCATTACCTCGCCCTCCAACCCGCGCCCTTTCCCCAACCCCATTAAAGAGGGTTTCACCTTTGAAAACGTGGGCTTTAAATACCAAAACGCCGAAAAATGGGCAAATCGCCACTTGACCTTTAGCCTGAAAGCCGGTGAAAAACTCGCTCTTGTCGGCGAAAACGGAGCGGGAAAAACCACCTTAGTCAAATTGCTCGGCCGCTTATATGACCCCACCGAAGGCCGCATCTTGCTGGACGGCTACGACCTGCGGGAATACAGTATTCATGATTTGCGCAACGCCATCGGGGTTATCTTTCAGGACTTCGTGCGTTTCCAAATGCCGGTTTCAGACAATATCGCCGTTGGTAAAATTGAAGACAAGAACGAGGATGAAAAAATTGTTCATGCCGCCCAACAAAGCCTTGCCGATGAGGTCATTGCCCGTTTGCCCATGAAATACCAACAGATGTTGGGTAAACGGTTTGCAAATGGTGTAGAACTATCGGGCGGAGAATGGCAAAAGGTTGCCTTGAGCCGTGCCTATATGCGCAATGCTCAATTGCTCATTTTGGACGAACCCACTGCAGCCTTAGATGCCCGCGCCGAGTATGAGGTATTTGTGCGTTTTGCAGATTTAACCAAAGGCAAAACGGCGGTACTCATCTCTCACCGCTTCTCAACCGTTCGCATGGCCGACCGTATTCTTGTTCTCCGAAACGGACAAATGGAGGAAATCGGCTCACACGAAGAACTATTGAGCAACAACGGACTCTATGCCGAGTTGTTTCACCTTCAGGCAAAAGGGTATCTGTAATTTGGTGGTGCTACACAGCGTCAAAATCCTGTTATACTGTGAACGGGTTAGCACGTAAGATAACGTGAGATACTATGTTTCTCACGTTTCTTTTAAGTTATCAAACTAAGAGGTTTCTAAACATACACGTGAAAAATGACCTCGCAAAAATAATTTTTGCGGTCGCATACCTGAGTCATGCGGTCGCAAATCTGACTCTTGCGGTCGCAAATCTGACTCTTGCAGTCGCAAATCTGACTCTTGCAGTCGCAAATCTGACTCTTGCAGTCGCAAAAATGAGTTTTTGGAGTTTAATAAAACGTTTTATAGCGATTACCATCATCCGAAAGCCTTTGTTTTCAATAGTAGAAACGTGGCGCGCCGTGTTTCTACTTGCAGCCTTCATGACCCACCCCGGCCCCTCTCTAAAACAAATCGGTAACATAATGATTGGTTTAAAGTATGTTTTGTCGTCCGATTTGTTTCAAGGAGGGGGAGGTAAGATAAGACTCCCCCTCTTTGCCTTGTGCCACGACGAAATCTGTTGATAAGGCAACAAGTTATTGCATTTTGGGGAGAGATGGGGCTGGGGATGAGTAAACAAAGGGATTGGTAATCGCAACCTTACGTGGGTTAACCAAGAGGTTGTACTTTCAAGGTGAAAAGTTATTGCAATCTATAAAAAACTAACCCTACCTTTACCCACCTAACCAACCGGACGCAATCTTGATGGACAACTTAATCATGTTTGAAAACAGGCTGCAAAAACGCTACAAACACCTTAAAAAGTGGGCGAAACGGGAGCAAATTACCTGCTATCGGGTGTATGACCGCGACATACCGGAATTTCCGTTCAGCATTGACCTGTATGCCGATATGATTTACTTTGCCGAATACGAGCGCACAGCCCCCCGCACCTTTGAAGAACAAACGCAGTGGTTAGCCGCTTGTACCCAAATTACCGCCAATACTTTGCAAGTCCCGCACGAAAATCTTTTTATTCGCCTGCGGCAACAACAAAAGGGCACCTCACAATACGAAAAGTTAGCCGCACAACAACGCCGCCGCATTGTAGAAGAAAACGGCTTGCGCTTTTTGGTCAATCTCTCAGATTACTTAGATGCAGGCTTGTTTTTAGACCACCGAATCACCCGTGCAATGGTGGCCGCCGAAGCCCAAGACACTCATTTCTTAAACCTGTTTTCCTATACCGGTGCCTTTACGGTTTATGCCGCCACGGGACTTGCTGCTACCACCACCTCTGTAGATATGTCTGCCACCTACCTTCAATGGGCACAGGACAATATGCGACTGAACGGCTATATCAACTATCAACATCAATACCTGCAAGAAGATGTGTTGCAATGGCTTCGGGATTCTCCGCTTCCATCGATTCCCTACACGTTGGCAGTCATAGACCCGCCGACTTTCTCTAACAGTAAGCGCATGAGAGGCATCTTCGACATACAACGCGACCACGTTTGGCTCATCAACCAAACCCTAAACAGGATGAGCAAAAACGGGGTGATATACTTCTCAAACAATTTCCGCCGCTTCAAACTCGATGCCACTGCCATCAATGCTGCCGACATTACCGACATCAGCCGCCAAACTATCCCTGAAGATTTTGTCAACGCCCGCCCGCATGTTTGCTTTAGGATAGTGAAATAAAGGAACGGCTCAAACACGGTTTGTTACTAGCAAGTAACCCATCACCGCCATACTATTTCTATAAACTTCAAGACATTACCGGCAAGTAAGTTTTACCCGTTTCACAAAATACTTACCTTTGTAGAAATATAACATCAGGCATGATTTCACGCTGTCAAATCTTTAGTTCTTTACTCTTGTTTTTTTGTTTGGCAGGCATGATTGCTTGCCAATCGGGCAACCACACTAAATCAAAAAAACAGAAGGAACAACCATTAGTACAAATCATTGTTAAGTTGCACGAAGGCGAATCGGTAGATTCTCTGTTGCGTTCTTTTACCAAATACGATTTACAACCGGTACAAAACCTGTCGCAGCAAGACAATATGTGGTTGCTCAGCGCAAAAGTGGACAATGGATATGCCTTGGTGGAAATTATACGAACTATGGAAATTGTGGAGGCAGCAGAACTCAATACGGCCGTCAAACCTCCTGCCCAATAATTTTTAGTTCTTAAAAATTAATGTACAATCAACCTAAAATAAGAATCGTTCATCCCGCTTTTCACGTTATCAACAAGTCTGCAACTCCGGTTAAGACAAAATTCATCCATTGTAAAACATTCGACAAACATCTATCCAATATGAAGAAGCTAATTACTCTCCTTGTGATTTTAACTGCTTATTGCATCAACACCTCGGCACAAGCGATGTTTGTACCCGGCGAACTGATAGTACAGGTAAAACACAACGAAAACATCGAAACAGTCGTGCAGGAATTTAAGACTTTTGAGGGTAAACCCACCCGATTGAAAGTCAAAAAAACACTTGTTCCCTCGTTACGAATATACCTCCTCCGCTTTGATTATACCCGCATAACGCAAAAAAAATTGCTCGATGCGTTGTTTAAACATTCCTCGGTCAACATCATTCAAAACAACCACCTCACTCAATTGCGAGCCACCATACCAAACGACCCGCAGTTTGACAGTCAATGGCAGTATATCAATACCGGTGCAAGCGGCGGCGTTCCCAATGCCGACCTTGACGCAGAACTTGCTTGGGATATCACCACCGGCGGTGTAACGGCTTTGGGCGATACCATTGTGGTCTGTGTAGTGGATGACGGATTAGACTTGAACCACCTCGATTTCCAAGACAACCGATGGTTTAACTACGGTGAAATCCCCGACAACGATATTGACGATGAGGGCAATGGGTATGTGGATGACTATCGCGGATGGAATGCCGACAACAACACAGACGATATCGCTGGCGGCTTTTTTGGCGGCTTTCACGGCACACCGGTAGCCGGAATTGTGGGTGCGAAAGGTAATAATGGTATTGGAGTGAGCGGGGTAAACTGGAATGTTAAATTGATGATCGTATTGGGTGGCGGCGGAAATGAAGCGGAAAACATAGCTGCCTATTCTTACCCTCTCACTATGCGCACCCTATACAACGAAACCAATGGACAGGAAGGTGCCTTTGTTGTGGCAACCAATTCATCATGGGGCACCGACTACGGGCAACCCTCTGATGCACCCCTTTGGTGTGCCATGTACGACGAAATGGGCATGCAAGGCATTATCAGTTGCGGTGCTACCGCAAATCTCAATATAGATATTGATGTCGAGGGTGATTTACCCACCGCCTGCCCCAGCGACTACCTCATTTCCGTTACTAATCTTCGCCGCAATGATATTAAAGTAGCTTCTGCCGGTTATGGCATTGTTCATGTGGACTTGGGGGCTTACGGAGAAGCGACTTGGACCGTTGCCAAGACTAATTCCTACGCCGGATTTGGTGGCACTTCCGGTGCAACCCCACACGTAACCGGAGCAGTCGGGCTAATCTATTCAGCCCCTTGTCATGCCTTGGCGGTATTGGCACACAGCAACCCTGCCCAAGCCGCCCTACTCGTCAAACAATTCATTATGGACGGGGTTACACCCAATACCAGTCTTGCCGGCATATCCGTTACCGGCGGCAGGTTGAACCTCCATAACAGCTTGCAATTAGCGATGAGTTATGACTGTGCCGATACCGGCTGCCCCACTCCTTTTGCTATAACATCCAATAATATCACCGATGTTTCCGCCTCTTTCACATGGAACACTTCTGTTCCCATCAGCAATTTCATCATTCAATACAAAGCCGTTACCGATGTCAATTGGTCGGTAACAACTGCCACCACCAATGCGGTAACGCTTTCAGGATTAATCCCCTGTACCAATTACCAAATCAGCATTGCCTCTGTTTGCGACACTGTTTCCAGTTCGTTCTCCTTTGTTTATAATTTCAGTACACAAGGTTGTTGTGTTCCGCCAAGTATCATCACTCCTTCCGACATCACGAGCACTGGGGCGACCTTAACTTGGCAAAGCATATTTGGTGCTATCACTTATTTAATCGAATATCGCTCGGTTGGAACAACCACTTGGTTATCCGAATCGGGTATTGGCGACAACAATAGTCTTCCTCTTTCAGGACTAATTCCCTGTACCGCTTACGAAGTCAGAATTTCCACTTTCTGTAGCACAGGCTCTCTCAGTGCCTACTCCAATATATTAACCTTTAACACAACAGGCTGTGGCAATTGTATTGATGCCAACTATTGCGATGCCAACAGCGACGACGACAGCTATGAACACATCCAAACCGTAACAGTCGGCACATTCACCAACACAAGTGGTGAAAGCGGAGGCTATGAAAGCTTCGTCGCACTCACTCCTTTCATTCTAACCGCCGGTTCGACCTATCCCATTGCACTAACGCCCGTAATTTCGGGCGGTGATTATGAAGAGTATTGGAAAGTTTGGATTGACTATAACCAAGATGGAATCTTCGACGAGCAAACAGAATTGGCATTTGACTCCGAAACATCTTCTCCTACAACTGTTACCGGCAACATCACCATTCCTGTAACCGCCTCCATCGGAAATACCCGTATGCGGGTGATTATGAAATGGATTGAAGAAGATAATACCCCTCCATCGGCATGTGGCGTATTTGATTATGGCGAAGTTGAAGATTACTGCTTAATGATTGAAGCCGGCAGTGCTTGCGCTCCCTTTGTTCCAACGAGTCTTCAGGCAACCGACATCTCTGAAAGTAATGCCCAATTAGATTGGATAGGTGCGCCCTCATGTGAAACTTACTCCTTGCAATACGAAATTGCCGGAAGCGGTAATTGGACGGTCATCAACGACCTTACCACCAATTCCTACTTGCTATCCGGTTTAGCCGAAGGCATTGCTTACAGTTTTCAGGTACAATGCAATTGCAGTGAAGGGAGCAGCAGTTTTTCACCATCCTTTACCTTTAGCACCGCTACGTCTTGTGTTGCTCAAATACCGACCAACATTGTTGTCCAAAGCATTTCTGATTTAGGTGCTTCCATTACTTGGAATGCTTTGTCCGAATGTGTTAGCTATACAGTAGAATACCATATAGTAGGCACGCCCACTTGGCAAACCGTATTCAGTACCAACAACAGCACGCAGTTAGTTAACTTAACCCCAAGCAGTGCCTACGAAGTCAGAATTAGTTGCAACTGTGCCGAAGGGAACAGTACTTTTTCGGATATAGCTGCCTTTACCACTTTTGCCACCGGCCTCAACAACCCAATTAATGATGCTTCCCTCCTAGCCTATCCTAACCCCTTTGACAAAGAGATCGTTATTCTCAATAGCAAAGAGTTGAACGGCAAGGTGGATATTGTATTGATGGATGTAACGGGTAAAGTTGTTTGGCAACAAACACTCAACAGACTGCCGTCCGGCACAACCGCTATCCCTGTTGAACAAGTGCCAAACGGACTATACTTGTTGCAAATCAGGCAGGGCGAAATGGTGAAACATAGCCAAAAACTACTCAAACTTGTTCAATAAACGGGTTTAGAATAGGTGCTTTTGACCCAATATTGTTCAGAACATTATTTTTTATTCCTTTTACACCACAGTTGTTTGGTTAAAAAGAATAAAAAGCATACTTTTGCGCTTCAAAATTGAAAGACTATGCCAAAAATGAAAACGCATTCCAGTGCCAAGAAAAGATTTACCATCACCGGTGCAGGAAACATCAAACGTCACAAGGCTTGGAAGAGCCACCTTTTGACCCATAAAAGCAAAAGCAGAAAACGCCGCCTTAACCGCAGTGTGTTTGTAAAAGCCTGCGATTTACACCGCGTAAAATTGCTTTTAGTTATCTAAACAAGGTTAACATCTCTTCTAAACGCCTATTTAACTTCTATTTATTCAAATCAAACATCGTAACCGTCACAGTAAGGTTATGATTACCTGAATAGGGTTACTATTGCAGGTTCTTTCTTAACAAGGAAAATTTTAAAGAAATGCCAAGGTCAGTAAATCACGTAGCGTCTAAAGCAAGGCGCAGAAATTTTATGAAGTTAGCCAAGGGCTACTACGGTCGCAGGAAAAATGTGTGGACTGTAGCTAAGAATGCGATTGATAAGGGTTTAGTGTATGCCTATCGCGACCGTCGTAACAAAAAACGTCGCTTCCGCGCCCTTTGGATTATCCGTATCAATGCCGCAGTCAGGCCACTTGGATTGAGTTATTCCAAATTCATGCACTTAATTCACACCAACAATGTGCAGTTAAGCCGCAAAACACTCGCTGAATTAGCTCTAAACAGCCCCGATGCATTCAATGCCGTGGTCAGTGCTGTCAGATAGGAATGAAGTAGAGTTTATTTGCTGTTAATCAACAATAAAGTAAAAAGCCGTAGCTGAAAGAAATCAGCTGCGGCTTTTTGTTTTTAATCCATCCAATATCCATCTTTATAGTCTAGGGCACAATATTCGGCCGATACCCACCCATGTTTGAGTTGCAGTACTAAGGCTTGTTTATCTTCACCGCTTTCCCTCGCACTTTTTCAATCATGGCCGGGGTCTGTTGATTGTCAGTTGGTAAATCCGAATCGTCCGAATTTTTATTGCTTTTGGTATCTTCCACTTGAACAACTGCTCCTGATATTTTAGTGCTGTTCCCTCTTACTTTGGCCATGCGCACCAATGTCGAATTTGGTTGTGGCGTTGGGGAAGGTGTGGGCGTTGGTTTGGGGGTTGGTTTGGGCGTTGGGGTCGGTTTAACCGTTGTATCTCCCGTGTTATTGTTGTTGTTTGGAGGAGGCGTATTGTTGTTCACTTTCGTTTCTACCCAACATGGATAAGACCCGATATTATTGCTGTTGTAATCAATCCACATAAAGCCGCCTTCGCCCCATAGACTACCCCATGAATTTTTAATGAGCCAAGCATTTTTGGAATCGTCCCAACCGATGATGGTTACTCCGTGGTTGATTTCAAAATTTGCCCTTTCGTTAAATACACCTTTGGTATAGCTCAGAAAAGCAGGGGTTACCGTAACGGCAACCACCAATGGGCCATGTTCGCTTAGTGCTTTTTTAATTTGTTGTACCGATGGGATGGGGGTCCAGAAATCAATATAACCCCATTTCTCAACCACCTGACCCGTATTGACCGTTGGGTTGGTGCAACTTTTTTCTGCATTGACATAAGGCAATACTGTTTCATTGGGAAGTTGACGACTTTGCATCCACTTTAGCGTATTACCGTACCAACCTCCATAACAACTGCCCGAATCAGCACAATCTAATAAGTATTGTTCAGATAAATCTACCTTTGAGGCCGGGCTAATTTTGTTGCGAAAGAGATAATTGGCTTCCACAGCAGCCAAAGAACTGAATGCCCAGCAACTTCCGCAGGTTCTTTGGTCGCGAATGGGGGTAATGATACCCAAATCGCGCAGGTCGAGCCTTTTTTGAGTGGCTGACCCAAACAAAGCAGTTGCACTTCCAATGGAAGGAGTGCTGCTTTTTAACTGCATGTTTTGATTCAATCGCATGTTTTGGTCTTGGGCTTCCTGCCGCCAATTGGACGGCGCACGTAGGTTGGAAAATTGGTCCATTTTGCGCTCCATTGCTTGGGTAAAGCCCAGTTCAAATGTCCATTTTTCGGATTTGGCTTTGGTTCTTAATTGGTGTAACTGTTCTTTTACCTCTGCGTTTCCCCGAACTTCCCGTTGACGGTAAATTTCGTCTAGGTTGGTTTGTCCATACATATCAGGTGCAAAAAGCAATAGTACCAAGCATAAACAAGTCAGGGTAATTGTTGAATTCATCGTGTTGATTTTCATAACTGTTTCTATTTTGATGAGCCGGTAAATTGTCGAATCCAAAGTTTGCTTGTCAATAGCACACCTGTCTCCCGAACATAACTTAGGGCTATGAAAATCAGGTCATCGCATTGAAAACTGTACCTATCAGGTGAACAGTATCAACGGATAAAAAACAGAAGGTTTAAAGTGGGGGGATTGCCGGATTAGAGGCATAATATCGGCAAAGGTTTAACCGATATTTGAAATTCACCGAAACGATGAATAACCGGGTTACTTCAACAACAACAAATTACCTTTGGCAATGCGTAAAGGGTCTTCAGCATCTTCCGTAAATTGGTACTCCAACTTCCAGACATACAAGCCCAAGGGCAGCATTTCTTCTTTGTATTGACCATTCCATCCATCGGTTGCTACCGTGCTATCGTAAACCATTTTCCCCCAACGGTTGAAAACCGATAAACGGAAATAACTCAGTTCACAATTAAAAACAGGTTTAAACACATCATTCACCGCATCCCCATTGGGAGAAAAGGCAGTAGCTACTGTCGGACGGCATCTAAAGGGCAGGCATTCGTCAAAATTGAGCACCACCGTGTCCCTAACTACTCCGCAGGCATTGCTCACCTCCACCCAATAACTGCCACTTTGCGTGGCGATATAGGTATCTTCCGTTGACCCGTCTTGCCATAAAAATTGCACATCTGACAACCCCACATTCAAAGTTACGGCATCACCGATACATTGCGTTCTATCTGCACCAAGGTCAACCGTTGGAGAAGTTAATGTGGTGATGACGGCAGAACCCGATGTAACCCCAAAACAATTGGCATCATCAACCCCAATCAAGGTGTATTGACCGCTTTGTGTAGCGGGGAGGGAAAAAGGAGAGGCATTGGCCGTAACGACCGGTTGCTCCTGACCATCAATAGCGTAGGTGATTTGCCAAGGCGATTGACCGATTAGGGCAATGTTCAAAGGAATTCCGGTGGGGTTATCGTCCAAACAAGCAGCCCCGCTACTGCTCGTCAAAGTTGCGATGGGGTAGCAAAGTTGGCAGTTGTAGGCCCCGGTGATGACGGTTTCACAATGATGCGAGTCGGATACCTCGAATGAATAAGGGGTACTGTTGGGTATGATATCGCTCGTAAACAAATTACCGTTGAGCGTTCCGGAATTACCGTTGACTTGATAGGTGTTTGCATCACCACCCACGATGGTAAAGGTTACTGTAAACCCCGTTTTGCTTGGATTGCAGTTCTTGTCGAAATTGGTGATTTGCGGCTTTTCTTGAATCACCGTTACAGTTACCATAGCCGACACATTGCATTGTCCTGTGGTGGAAGTAACGGTATAGGTGGTTGTTACGTCCGGTGAAGCAATGGGATTGGGGCAATCGGTACAGCTTAAGCCGGTTGCAGGTGTCCATAAAAGTTCACCTGTGACAAAACCACCCAGTGTGCAACCCAAGGTAGCACCTGTACCCAAGCAAATACAAACATCGTTGCCGGCACAGATATAGTTAATACCCGCCGGAACAAAAGCTGCATTGATAAACAAGCGTTGTGCCTGTAACACCGCATCCGCAGTAGCCGTTGTGGACGGGATGGCGGTCAATGAAAATTCACCACCTCCGCAATAATAGAGATTACCTCCCGGTGCCGCACCATTCACATCGGCACCCGTCAAAACAAATTGATTGGCTCCGATAGCCACCGTCTTTGTGATGCAGGGATAGGTGAAAGTGCGCCATGCACTACCCGCCGATAGGTTGTAAGTGCCGATTGTTCCCGTAACCGCACTCGGAAAATTTCCCTGCATTTGCATGACGGGTAAATCGTTAGCCAAATAACTATAAGGGGGATTGATAAGGTTTGCAATCCCGGTCAACCCTCCCGTGGTCATCAAAAAGGCTTGGTTTTCCAATCCTATAGCCATTTCGGATTGTGCCCAAAAATTGCCGCCGTTGTTGATAAAATCGTTGACCGCACCGGCATATCCGGCATTGATATTGGTCGCCGCATCGGCTGTAGGCTGTAAGATAAAGGTATAACAGCCCGCATTTGTCAACAAATCGGCATTGCTGATGAGGGTAACCGGCACTTGTGCGGCAATAAAAGCCTGTTCAAAAGCTGCGGCATTGCTGTTGTTATCTACAATGGCGATTTCGGGAGGATAGCTGAGGTGATACCTCACATTCATATTGGTCGCACTATTCAGCGTATAAACCGCTACATTATTCCCAAAGTCTGCAATAATATCTTCAATGTCGGGAAAACCGTTATCATTTTGTGGATTGCAAACTGCGGCATTGAGTTGACCCATATCCACCACAAAAGCACTGCTGATGAAATCGTTGCTGATAGGTGCCTGAATGGAAGGGAACAATCTGGTGATGTCGGCGGTAAAATCGGGGGCATCTTTGGGTTTAGCGTTGCGGATGACCCATTTCACCGGAACTTTGTTTTCCAACAAGCGATAGACTAAGCCATAAGCTGCTAAGTTAATGCCGTTATAGTTGATCAAGCCGCTCGGCACATCGGATAATGTAGCAGATTGCTTGGAAAGGTCGAGCGGAATGAGGTAAGAACCGCTTTGAATGGATTCTATATTCGGGGCTATTGGAGGTAATTCTTGAGCAACGCAGGCAATATGAAAGTAGAATAGAATTGCAGTAATTAGAAAATGTGAAGCAACACCCTTAAAGAGAAAAGAAACAACTACTTTGGACATGATAAGAGAGCGATTGAAAAATGAGCAGGCATAAGCATCCAACTGAATGAGCAAAAACCAACAGAAGATGCGATTAAACGAAATTTAAAACAATTTATTAAGTTGTGGGTTGCAAAGGTAGGGCAAAGGTAAGCATGGTTTTTCAAGTTACCCGCTTTATTCCCATTTATGTCATAGCTTGCACAAATTTATGAGGCGGCAATCAACCGATAACCTGATTTTGAGGCTTACTATTATTAAATCGCCCCAATTAGTTGCATCTTTACCGCCTTTTTAGAAATCAAACAAAACTTCCAAAACATGATGTTTGTCGTCATTACCGGTGCAACCAAAGGAATAGGTAAAGCCTTAGCATTTCATTTTGCTAAAGCGAATTTTAGTCTGGCTGTTTGCGCACGCAATAAAACAGACCTCGTGCATTTAAAAAACGAATTGTTACAATTGAACCCCAATATCGAGGTGATTTACCAAACCACCGACATGAGCAATAAAGCAGAGGTGCTTGCTTTTGCAGAACTAATCAACAAAACATGGGGTAAGATTGACGTGTTGATTAATAATGCCGGTTTATATCTTACCAACCCAATTCTTCGCGAACCGGACGGGCTGTTGGAGCAAATGATGGCGGTCAATGTTTACGGCCCCTATCACTTGACACGGGCACTCTTGCCCAATATGATGACCCGCAAACAGGGGCATATCTTTAATATCTGCTCGGTGGCCAGTTTGAAAGCTTTTGACGACTGTACGGCTTACACGACTTCCAAACATGCCTTGTATGGATTATCGCGCAGTTTGCGGGAAGAATTGAAACATTTTAACATTAAAGTAACAAGCGTTTTACCAGGCTCTGTTTACACGGCATCATGGGAAGATTCCGATGTGAACCAACAACGCATCATGGCACCCGAAGACATTGCCAAAGCCATCCTTGCCTGCTTCCAATTATCGGAATGTACGGTGGTGGAAGACTTGGTGCTCAGGCCTATGATGGGCGATTTTTAGTAACCGTATCCCCTCATCCACAAGAGTCCACAGTATGAATATTATTGTAACCGGAGCAAGTTCGGGTATTGGTTTTGAATTGGTCCGACTGTTTTGCCAAGATAAAAACCACAAAGTGATTGCGATTGCCCGTAACGAGGACAAACTGCATCAACTCAACCTTTTATGCAATCAGAGCAATATGTTTCCGGTTCCCTTCGACATCACAGAAACCGATATGTCCGGCTTGACAGCTGACATTACTTCCATTTTTACGCAGGTGGATATAGTCATAAACAATGCCGGTTTACTGATTAACAAACCCTTTTTAACCTTGCGCCAAGAAGATTGGCAACAAATCTTTGAGGTGAACGTATTTGGTGTGGCGCGTTTTTTACAACTCCTCTACCCGTTTTTGAACCGGGAAGGCTCGCATGTAGTCAATATCGGCAGCATGGGGGGATTTATGGGCAGCTCGAAGTTTCCGGGATTGTCGGCATACAGTTCGGCTAAAGCAGCATTGGCGGTCCTATCCGAATGTCTTGCCGAAGAATGGAAGGATGAAGGGATCAAGGTGAATTGTCTTGCATTGGGAGCAGTTCAAACCGAAATGTTGGCTACTGCTTTTCCCGACTATAAAGCTCCGCTTCAAGCGGAAGATATTGCAAAATGGATAGCGCATTTTGCCCTAAACGGCCATTGTTACTTCAATGGAAAGGTTATTCCTGTTTCTTTGGACACTCCTTAAAAAAAACAAGGGCGACTAATTAAAGCGGCCCTTGTTTCAGTTTTGAATTAACATTAAATATGGTTGAACAATTGCATTTTCCATCGAGCTTCGCGTTGCGCTCTTTCAATTTCCAGTTGTTGGCGTTCTTTGAAAGATAAATTCAGTTCCTCATTTTTAAGGTTAATTGCCCCGTTTTCGTTTTTTCTTTGTACGTTTTTCATAAATAACAATTTAAATGGTCAAATAACACTAACCTAACGGTTCTACATGATTGAAAGTTCAATCACACAGGTTAATAAATGTTAAAACACCAATAAACCCTCATTCTTCGGTAACAGTAGGTTTCTTCGGCACCGGATCGTACCCGTGTCCGCCCCAAGGATGACAACTCAACAAACGCTTAGTCCCAAGGTATATCCCCTTGACAACCCCCCATTCTTCGATGGCTTCAATCATATACACCGAGCAGGAAGGCGTATAACGGCACCTGCCTCCAAAAAACGGTGATAAAATCAATTGATACAAGCGTACCGGAAATATAAATATCTTTTTGAGGATTTTGCTCATTCAACTCATTTGTTTGCGCGAGTGACGCTGTCAAACGCTTCTTTGATCATGCAAAGTTAACCAAATCCTGTCGTGTTTTTATGGAAAGCTGTATCTGTCTTTTAAAACCTCAGACAGATGACAGGTCGAGCCGAATGAAAGCATCAAAAAATATTTGCCCCCAATAGCTGCCTTTTAAGTAATTTACTATATTTGCTATTGAAATTAAGTGGCAACTTTTCTATTGTCAATGAAAAACGAGCTAAAAAGATACTTTGCTTTTGCAAACCGCGATATGCGAGCGATATCAGTGTTGATGGCATTGATATTGTCTATCTTTTTTGCGACGCTTTTTTTCTCCGGTTTCTTTACCAACAAGCAGGCTGATTTAGCCCCGTTTCAACAGGAAATTGACCAATTTAAACATCAAACCACCCAACAAGAACAAGAGTTACCCAACAAAAAAGCGTCAACGAACTACGCCGGTCATCATTCTATTGCCGGCACGTCGGAGCAACTGACCGAGTTCAATCCCAATGAACTGACCTCCTCAAAAGCCAAACAACTTGGCTTGCCCGACAAAGTGGCCGATAATATTGAAAAGTACTTGAGTTCAGGTGGGAGATTTAAAAAACCTGAAGACTTTAAAAAAATATATTCGCTCTCCAATACCGATTACAAGCGGCTATCGCCCTACATGGTCTTTGAAACGCCTGTCTCTAAAACAAAAACGGCAGAGGGTGCGTCCATATCCACCCTTACCCCATTTAACCTCAATACCATTTCACACGAAGAGGCTTTGCGTTTAGGCATTCCGCCCAAAACGGCAAAAGGGATAGTGAATTACCGTAAAAACGGCGGCTCGTTTAAAAAGCCCGAAGATTTTAGAAAACTGCACTGCCTCGATGAGTCGGAATACGAGCGATTGAAACCTTATTTACTCTTTGACCCACCAATTGTCGGGAAAAAAGATTCCACACGACTAAAAAGCACAGACCCGTTTCAGTTTGACCCCAATACCATTACCAAAGAACAAGCCTTATCATTAGGTATCTCTGCCAAAGTAGCCCAAACCCTGATCAACTATCGCAGCAAAGGCGGGCAATTCAAGCAACCGGAAGATCTTAAGAAGATTTACGGACTGACCGAAGCCGACTACCAACGCCTCGAACCCTTTATCGCGATTGCATCAGAAAACAAACCTGATAACCAAAGCACCGCACAGGTTGAACCCAAGGAATATTACGGTGAGTCTAACAATAAGTTTACCGGAAATATTGACATCAACACGGCAACTGTGGAAGATTGGGATAAACTTCCGGGCATCGGGAAGACATACTCCAATATGATTGTTAAATACCGCACTAAATTGGGGGGCTTTATCAATAAATCGCAGGTCAAAGAAACTTACGGGTTGCCGGCTGAGGTGTTTGAAGGCATTGAACCGCAATTGGTCAACGAATCACCGAATTTAATATCGAAGATTGACCTGAATGTAACCGATGAGCAAACGCTTGTTAAGCACCCCTATATTGATAAACAAGTGGCTCAATCTATCATCAACATGCGGTCGAGGCATGGTAAATACAAATCGGTTGCCGATATAAAAAAGTCTAAACTCATAGACGAAGCACTTTATCAAAAGATTTCGCCTTATTTGAGTGTGAAGTAGGTCATCTATTTCCAACACTACGACACTCGAATTGCCCGTTAGATACGCCAAGTTAGAACAACCATATCAGTTATGATGATGCTTGCATCGTCATTGGATGAGCGGTTATCGGAACCCGTAATTACATCGCCAACCAACGATAACCCATTACCAATCCAACACCTGTTTACCAAAACTTGGTTTCACTCATTAAGATGAGTGCAATCCCTGCTACGGCTCCCGATATAAACAAACTCCAATCGCGTTGAGTCAATTTCAGCAGGCGCATGGTGATGGGTGCCAATAATAATACCGCTGCCACTATGATTAATTGCCCTACTTCCAAACCAATGTTAAATGCCAACAGCGGTTTGACGATACTTTGTTCCGTACCGAGTAATGCGGTGAAGTAGTTGGAAAAACCCAAACCATGTATTAACCCAAAGAACACTACGATGGGGTATGTGGTCGAGAAGCGAACCTTATTGTCTTCATTTTTGACCGGTAACAGTATATTGCTGATCGCGGTCAGGAAGATGGTAACGGGAATTAAAAACTCGATGATGTTAGAGGGCAACACGACTATCTTTAGGGCTGCCAATGCTAGGGTAATGCTATGACCAATGGTAAAAGCAGTTACCAAAATCAACAAATGCTTCCACTGTTTGATGGTATAGACTGCACACAGGGCGGTGATGAACACAATATGGTCATACGCCCCTAAATCGGCTATATGCTGCCATCCGAGTTTTAGATAAAGGGAGAATTCTTGCATGTAATGTCAATGGTGAATTGTGAATTGTGAATTGCGAATGGTCAATGGGGTGAGAAACCACCTATCAATTTTGCTTTGCAGATACTTTATTGAGCATAGCTAATTAGAAGTGCTGCTACCGCTTTCTGCCTTAACTAAGGGAGTAAAAATCTTCTTTGTTGTGGGTATGCAATCGAATGTAGCCGTCTAAAGTCATTTGTACCAACATGCGTCTTGCTCTTCGTTCCGAGATGTTTACCAAGCGGGCAAATTGTTTTAGGGTAATATTTTCTCTTTTTTTGAGATAGTCCAACAATCCTAGTTCTTTGGTGTCCAATTTTCGGGTCGAGCTATCGTCCTCCTGCTTGCCGTCTTGTTTAAATTCATTTTGCAAAACTTTGACGACCATCTTGGCTGCGGGCATCGTTTTGTTGCCAATTCGGATGAATACCTCTTCGCTGCCGTTTTTGGTGATGGTTCTATGGGGTTTGTTGTTGCTTTCCTCCACTTTTGCCGCCAGTACAATTAAAAAGTCTTCGATATGCTGTACAAAAGAGAGGCTTACGGGTGGCACACAATACAATTGCGCCGCCTCGTTTAGTTTTCGCATTTCCTTTTCCGGCTCTACTACGCCCACAATATCTCCATCGTCCGTGATACCCGTAACCAAATAGCCCCCGCGTGTATTGGCCAAAGCGGCAATGGTTCGCGCCACTTTATAGGCTGCGGATACCTGTACCTTAAATTCAAGCCGGTCGCTCTCGCCTTTCTTTACCCAATCCCGTACTTTATTGTGATGATTTATGACCATAAACTGCAAATGCGTTTTAAAACAGTAAACGACCGCTAAAGTTAACGGCTTAGTCCAAGAAAGTCTAAATTTTACCTAATTTTGCCCTATATTAACAACTAACAGCTAAGAAAATGGAACAGAAGCAAAGCGGTTTTGATATTGACTTAGGCAATCAATGTTCTCAAAATGCTTTTTCATGGGCAAAAAGAACCTTTGTCAATCGAATGGATAAGGTTGGCCAAGTGGTGCTCAAGGTGGATGGGGGGTTCTCTAATATGCTCGATTTCCACGGGGTCAAAATAGGGATTACCTCTGACGGCATAGGAACTAAAATAGAACTTGCCGAAAGAACGGGCATCTACGACAGTATCGGATACGATTTGGTGGCGATGGTAGCAGACGATTTGATTGCCGGGGGCTTCGTTCCGACCAATATCTCCAACATTTTAGATGTTGACCACCTCGACTATGATATCATTGACCAATTGATGCGGGGGCTGCACGACGCTTCCAATTTTTCGGGCATCGCCGTAACGGGTGGAGAAATCGCCGAGTTGGGTAATCGCATCAACGGATGGGGTGAAAAGATGCACTTTAATTGGTGCTCTACCGCAATCGGGGTGTTGCACCCCAATCTATCTGAACCCATAGACGGTTCATCGGTGCATGAAGGCGATGCGATTATTGCCCTCAAAAGCAGAGGATTTAGAAGCAACGGCTTTTCGGCTATCCGCAAAATCATGTCGCAGCAGTTTGGCGAACTTTGGCATACACAGCCCTATTCCGAACAACAAACATGGGGGCAGGTATTGATTACCCCCTCACTTATCTTTTCGCCCGCAGTAACCCGCGCCTTAGATGCAGGCATCCACATTAAAGGCATCGCCCACATTACCGGGGGCGGCATTGCCGATAACTTCCGCCGCGTGTTGAAAGTGAACCAACTGGGTGCTAACCTCAACAACTTGTTTGAGCCGCACGAGTTTATGACCAAACTGATGCACTTTGGAAGGTTAACGCCCGAACAAGCGTATCTTTATTGGAACATGGGCAACGGCATGTTGTTGGTCGTGCCACATGTTGAGGCAGAGAAAACATTGGAAGCATTGCAGCAAGGGGAATATAAAGCGCAAATAGCCGGACATGTTATTTCAAAAAGGCGCATCAGCATTGAAACGGCTGCCGGTTCGATGATAACGGCTTTAGAACATGGGTAATTAAAAAAGGGAAGGACATAGGTAAACCTCTGCCTTCCCTCCAACCATTTTCTAACCAAATTTAAACCTCAAAAAATCTTTATCAAAGTGATGATTATTTAGATTTGCCGTTTGCACAGTTCACCTAAAATCACTGACCTGAATGATGAACAAAATCGAGGGTTACTTTCTCAATCTAAACGAGATTTAAAACTTTAAATTGTTTTCACCCCGTCAGTCAAAAACCTACTGCACCGTTCTTTGTTGGCAAAGTTATACATTGTTTCCTTTACCTGCAAATTTTTACCCCGCACACCACATTTTTTTATTCAAAATTTCCAAGTTCTTACCACGCGTGCTATGGAGGCTATCAATATAGTATGGTTTAAAAAAGACCTGCGCCTTGCAGATCACGCACCGCTTTACCATGCCGTTCAGGCAGGGTTGCCCGTTTTGTTGATGTATTGTTTCGAGCCTTCTCAAACACAACACCCCTCTTACAGCGAACGGCATAGTTGGTACGCCTACCACTCGATTGCCGATATGCAGCAACATCTCAAGCCTTTCGGGATCACCATATACCTCTCCCAACTTGAGTTTACCCAAGTACTCGAAACACTATTACCGCACTACCAAGTCCACACCGTTTTCGCACATCGCGAAACGGCGATGCTGCATACCCGTCAAAGAAATGAGGCAGTCGCAGCATTTTGTTCTTTAAACGGGATAACCTTTCAGGAATTTCCGGCTACCGGCGTGCTGCCCGCCTCGCAGGTTGACCCGCCGAACTGGCTTCAACAATGGAAAACGGCTATCCACGCACCCATCTATACGCTCAACCTCGGTAAAATAACCACACCCGATTTACCCAAACACATCGTTCAACAGTTCCTCCCTCCTACCCTGCCTTCCTTGATAGGTAAATCCAACAAACAGTTTAAGCCCGACAAAGCATGGCAAAAACCCGGAGAAACCAATGCCCATGAACTGTTGACCAACTTCATCCTTCACAAAGCATCGAACGGCTACCAAAAAAAGCGAGGTCTGCCACACGAAAGCGCAACAGCAAGCAGCCGCCTGTCAGCCCCCCTCGCCTTTGGCAATATCACTATCAAACAGATTTATTGGCAACTGAAACAGCTAAAGCTCGATTCGACCAATCAACACGACTTGACGATTTTTAAGCAGCAACTCCTTGCTCGCGATTACGCCCTGCAAATGTTTGAGATGAACCCGCAAATTGAGCAACAAAACCTGAACTATGCCGTTAACGGCATTCGGTTAAAATGGAACGAAGCATTGTTTGAGGCTTTTATACAATCCAAAACCGGTTTTCCGTTGGTGGATGCCGCTATGCTCTGCCTGCAAAAGACGGGTTTTATCAATCACCGTTTGAGGGCTTTGTTAGCTTCGTTTGTTGCGCATCATCTTTGGTTGGATTGGCGCAAAGCTGCCGCACCCATTGCCAAACTATTGGTTGACTTTGAACCGGGCATCTTTTATTGGAATCTGCAAAACCTATCGAGCTGCACGGGTTTATATCCCCTCAACATCCTCCTGCCCGCCAAAGAAGCCAAACGCATTGACAAAAACGGGTTGTTCATCAAACAATGGCTGCCGCAGTTTAAATTAATACCGGGTGCGTTATGCGGTCATCCGGCCTTGCTTTCGGACTTAGAGCAACAAATGTATCATTTCAAACCGGGGAAAGATTACCCCTTGCCCATCGTGAACATTGCCGAAACGGAGTTGCATGCCCAAACGCAATTGGAACGGATTTACCAAAAACCGATTGCCGTCAAAGAAACCGCCAAACTGACGGCTGCCATTCTACCGCTCCCTGCCGCCTTACAAACAAGGCAAAAAGCCTTAGGCTCTAAATCGTGAGCAAAATTAAGCTCTGCAACATTGAACTTATCATGGCAATGGTGCATGTTCACGACAATATTTTTTCTATTTTTAAACCATATTCCCAATACTGCCTCTATATCAACAAAAGAAACTAACCACCATGAAAAAACATAGTCATTTACTTGTGTTGTTGATAATCGTTAGCATCATTGCACAGGCTTGCTCTGCCCCAAAGAAAATGCTTCATGCAGGCAAATATTCCGAAGCCATTAATAAGTCGGTCAGTAAATTGCGCAAAAACAAAGACAACGATAAATTAGTGCTCATCTTAGAAGAAGCATACTCCAAAGCCAACGAAAGCGATAATCAACGCATTGTTTACCTCAAAAAAGAAGGAAAGCCCGATAACTGGTCGGAAGTCTATTTGTTGTATGTGCGATTGGCGGCAAGGCAAGATAAGGTGAAACCTATATTGCCCTTAAAAATTAAATCAGAAAACAGACAGGCAAATATCCCTATCTTAGATTATACCGATGACATGATTGCATCCAAGCAAAAAGCGGCCGAATATCTGTACGCATCCTCCTTAAAAATGCTGGAATCGGGAAGCAAACTGCGTGCGCGGCAAGCCTATCAACAGCTATTGGAGGTAAAACGCCTGTACCCCAATTATAAAGATGCCGAAGAGCAACTCAATCGTGCCCGCCATATCGGGACTAACTTCATCTTGATTCAAACGAAAAACACGACGGGCATGTCGTTGCCACCCGAATTTGAACGGCAGTTGGCAAACTTAGATACGCGTTATCTTGAGCGCGAATGGGTGGTCTATCACCTTTCACCGGCTGCCAACCTGCAATACGATTACGACATCATCGTCAATCTGCAAAGCATTAACATCAGCCCGGAAGCCTATCGGGAACAGATATTTGACCGCGAGCGCGAAATTGTTGACGGTTGGGTGTATGCACAAGACTCGAAGGGGAACTATATCTTGGATAGCCTTGGCAATAAGGTCAAAACCGATAAATATGTGCGATTGAATTGCAGGGTGAAACAGGTGAGCATGAGAAAGGAAGCGCAATTGATTGGCAGTGTGGATTTCTATGACCGCCAAACCAAACAACGCCTGACGGCTGTGCCCATCAACGCTATGGGTTTGTTTGACCATACTTTTGCCGTCATTCAAGGAGACCCCAGAGCCTTAGACAAAAACAACGACCACGACCTGATACGCCTCAGTGAATTTCCACCGATGAACTTTCCCTCCAACTTTGAATTGATTATGCAGTCGTCTAACGGTCTAAATGAGGCCATAGCCGGCGCGCTTAGGTCAAAACGAAGTTTGGTGGAGCAATGATAGTGGTTAGTGGTTAACGGTTAGTTTTTAGTGGTAAATGGTTAACGGTTAGTGATTAATTATTATTGGTAAATGGGCAATTTACCAATAGCAATATGGAATCACGAATTGTCAATCGTAAATCGCAAATCAAAAGTCTTAAGTCTAATGTCTTTAATCTTTGGTCTTAAATCGTCAATCGTAAATCTAAAATCGTAAATAATTAGTCTTTAGTCTAACGTCTTTAATCTTAAGTCTTCAATCGTAAATCTAAAATTCTTCGCATCTTATCCCAAGTAATTTGCAAGACTGATAATCTCCGCAAATACGCCGGCGGCGGTTACCTCTGCACCGGCACCCGGACCTTTGACCACTAAGGGGCGCGTCAGGTAACGATCGGTGGTGAAGACTATCATATTGTCAGAGCCGGAAAGTTGATAGAAGGGGTTTTCGGGCGATACTGCTTGGAGGGATACACTTGATTGGACTTTGTCTATCGTGGCGATAAACCGCAGCCGCTTCCCTTCGTCGTAAGCCTTTTGTTGTAAGGTGGCAAAATGCGCATTGTTTTGCTCAAGGGCAACATAGAAATCGGCAACTGTTTTGGCTTGGATGCAGGCTTCGGGTAAAATGTTCTCGATGAGGATATTTTCCAACTCTATGGCATGTCCGATTTCGCGCGACAGGATCAACACCTTTCTTGCCATGTCTTTACCACTCAAATCATCGCGTGGGTCGGGTTCGGTATAACCGAGTTCCTGTGCTTGGCTTACAATTTGGCTGAAGGGTATATTGGGGGTAAAGTTGTTGAAGATAAAAGACAAGGAACCCGATAAAACCGCTTCGATTTTCAGCACTTCATCGCCGCTTTTCAGCAAATCGGTTAGGGTACTGATGATGGGCAGCCCCGCACCTACATTGGTTTCGTAGCGGAACTTGCCTCCTCTTTTTTGAGAAAGTTTTCTGTAAGTTTGGTAATCTTCGTAGCTGCCCGAATTGGCTATTTTATTAGGCGTAACGATAGAGATATTTGCCGTCAGGATTTGTTGATAATGCGCCACCGGTAACGGGTTGGCCGTACAATCCACAAAAATGCTGTTGGGCAGGTTATGTCGCAGCATTTGCGTTACGAATTGGGGTAAATCGGTGCTTTGCCCTTCGGTTTGCAGCATCTCTTTCCATTTTGAAAGGTCAATCCCATCGTTTGACACCAACATTTGGCGCGAATTGGCAATGGCCATGAGTTTGACCTCCACCTGTTGGTGAAGCATCAAATACTCTTTCTGTCTGAGGATTTGGTTGATGAGGGTTGCACCGATGAGGCCGGTGCCGATTAAAAAGAGGTGGAGAGAGGTGGTATCGGACAAGAAAAACGCCTCGTGCAAAGCATTGAGTGCCTTACTGACATCGGCTTGCGGAATAACAGTCGAAATGTTTAATTCTGACGAACCTTGTGCAATGGCGCGGATATTGATGCCGTTTACCCCCAAAGCACGGAACATTCGCCCCGATACGCCAATGGCATTGCGCATGTTGGCACCAATGACCGCCACGACCGATAACCCTGTTTCGATAAAAGGTTCTTCGACTAAGTGGCTGCGCATTTCCAAGGCAAACTCTTGTGCGATGGCTTGGTGGGCGCGTTGCGTATCTTGCGGTTTGATGGCAAACGAAATGGAGTGTTCGGACGAGGCTTGGGTAATGAGCATGATATTGACCCGATGACGTGCCAAAGCACTGAACAAGCGTCCGGCTATACCGGTTACGCCAATTAGTCCGCTCCCTTGCAGGCTGACCAATGCAATTTCGGCTATGGAGGTGATGCCCTTAACCGGATGTTCATCGGGGGGACTTTGGCTCGAAATGAGCGTGCCTTCAAAGACTGGGTTGAAGGTGTTTCTAATTCTGAGCGGGATTTTCTTGTCTAAGGCCGGCTGAATGGTGGGTGGGTGAATGACTTTTGCACCAAAATGCGACATTTCCATCGCCTCCTCGTAGGTCATGTGGGGTAAGGAAAAGGCTTTTTTCACCTTGCGCGGGTCGGCGGTCATCACCCCATCCACGTCTGTCCATATCTCAATTTCGTTGGCGTTGATGGCCGCACCGGCTATAGCTGCGGTATAGTCTGACCCGCCACGTCCGAGCGTGGTAACCACATGCTGTTCGTTAGAGGCAATAAAGCCCCCCATCACATAAACGGCAGCATCTTGTCCGGTTGCTTCGATGATATTGGCATTGGTTTGGTCAAAATTGACCACTGCCGACCCAAACTCGCTATTGGTTTTAATCAGGGTTTTGGCATCTAAATGTTTTACCGCAACCGCCGTCAGCGTTTGTGACAAATATTCCGCAATAATAAAGGAAGACAGGGTTTCTCCATAGCTCATCACCGTGTCCAACACGCGGGGCGACAACTCTTTGATAAGCGAAACGCCATACAGCAGGTTTTCCAGATTGCGGGTTTGCTCTTTCAGAAACGGCTGTACCTGTTTCAACTGTTCGGGGTGAAACAAGGCTTCTGCCGTTTTGCGGTGGCGGTAATATATCTCGTCCAATTGGTCGCGGTAGGTTTCATCGCCGCCTTGCGCTTTGTGGGCAGTATCTATCAAAGCATCGGTAACGCCTCCCAATGCCGACACCACCACCACTACTTTGCTGCAAGACTTTGTAGTTTGTTCTACAATCTTACCGACTTCACTAATACTCGATGCCGTTCCCACCGATGTCCCTCCAAATTTGAGCACCTTCATCATGTTCTGTATAGTCTATCCTTGCGGGTGGTTTTTAAAAATGCCCGCAAAGGTAGGGGAATTTTTTTATTGGAGGAGGGATTTTAGACTTTAGACGAAAGACAATAGATGTAGGATGTAAGACTTTCGATGTTGGGGAAAAAGGAAGGCTTCGCTTAAAGCGAAGTCTTCCTTAACTAATGGCAGATTTCAAAAGAAGACAACACAACCAATCTTCAACTAACCACATTTTTCCCCCACCCCCTATCGTCAACCACTATAGTTTTGTCATAAAATCAGATAAAAAAAAACTCCTCCCCACGCCTACTAACCAACTTCCCGTTGGTACTAACGGGAACGCCGTTGCTACCAAACAAAATGTCGTTGATACCAAACGAAACACCGTTGCTACCCACCAAACGCCATTGCCACCTAACGAAACGCCGTTAGTACCAAACGAAACGCCATTGCTACCAACCAAACGCCATTGCTACCTAACTAAAATCCGTTAATACCCGACCAAACGCCGTTAGTACCAAACGCAACCCCATTAGTACTAACGAGAACGCCGTTAGTACCAAACGCAATCCCATTGGTACTAACGGGAACGCCGTTGGTATCAATCACAATCCCGTTGCGACCAATCAACTTCCGATTGCGACCAATCAACTTCCGATTGCGACCAATCAACTTCTGATTGCGACCATTCAACTTTTGATTGCGACCATTCAACTTTTGATTGCGACCATTCAACTTCTGATTGCGACCATTCAACTTCTGATTGCGACCATTCAACTTCTGATTGCGACCATTCAATTTCCGGTTGCGACCATTCAACTTCTGATTGCGACCATTCAACTTCCGGTTGCGACCATTCAACTTCTGATTTCAACCAACCACAATTCCGATGGTATCAACCGGAACCACTTTTTTGGCGATAATAATCTTGTTTCAATTTAACAATAACCGGTTACGGTATTTTTTCGGTTTAATCAGGCGAAATAACTTGCGAATACTATTACCGAAATGGCAGGGATGTGTTTCCCATCCTTTAATTCATTTGCAAAACATTTACCTGCCCCAACCCACTGCCTGCGTACCAAAGAACGGTAATTTGAGCGGTGCCCTGACCGCTGATGATATTGCCGCCGTTTACCGACCAAAAGTATTGGGCACCGGTGGTGGGGGTAACGGAATAGGTGTAGGTGTTTCCGCCACAAGCCGCAGCCCCGCCGTTGAGAATGGGCGGGGAAGTACAACGAAAACCGGTGAAGAGCATAAGGTATTGGTTGTTGTCGGTTTTGACCACTGCGGGGTCGCCGCCTTTTAGGTTGGTATTGTTATAGGTGCTCCATGTATTGCCGCCGTCTGTCGTTGATTTCCACCACAAAAAACTGCCACTGCCGTAGAAACGCAGCTCACCGGGGAGGCTTAGCAGGTTGCCCGTCCAGTTGTGTTGAGCATCGGAGGGGATATTGGCAAGTTGGGTAAAGTTTAGTCCATCGGGAGAAGTGGCTCGAAATGCGCCGTCTTGGGGGGCACCTGCGGGACTCGTGTAATACCAAACCCCGTTATGCAATACCACAGCCGGGTCAATCGTGGCTTGGTCGGGATATTGAAACCTGACACCGGGTTCAAAGGTATAGGTAAACCCGCCATCGGTCGAAATAGCCGAATAGGTGTGGACACTGCTTGTGAGTGGGCCGCTGCCCATCTCGCTCGATGAAAAGTACATGCGAATATCACCGGTCTCGGTCAGGGCAAGGGTGGGGTCGAAGGGACGTTGGTAGTTGGCGGGGAGGTCGGGAAATAGGGCAAGCGTGGGAGAAGACCAATTCGAGCCGTTGTCGGTCGAGGTGCAGACAGCTACTTTGTCCCAAGTGGGCGAGCCGATAGGAGCTTGAAACCACTGAAAAGCCGATATTAAATGCCCGTTTGCTTTTTTGATTACACAGACTACCCCTGCTGAGTCGACAAACAAACGACAGTTGTTGAACGTGGTGCCATCGGAACTTTCGCAAATAATCAAGTCGGCATTCCATGGCCCATTGTTGCCGCTGCCGCCACCACTGACGGTAAGGTTAAAAACATTGCTCGATTGTCCGTCAAAGTTGGCGGTGATTTGGGTAGTGCCCGATGAGAGTGTTTTCACCTCGCCATTGGGAAAGATGGCTGCAACGCCCGGATTGGTGGATTGCCAACCGGCAAAGCTCGTGATGTTGCGAATAGTGCCATCAGTATAGGCGGCTGTTGCCGAAAAGTAAACCGTATCGTTCACGGCTGCCGAGCCGGTAAAGGCAATCGGTGTGATGTTCAAACCACTGATGTCGGACGAGCAAGCAGTGGTGGGAATAAAGGTTTCATAGACCATCAGAAACGGGCCGCCCGATGTGCGGACGACTGTTGGCGTAGCCACACGCACACTTTCGACCGTAGAGGGTGGGGTGAACTGAAGCCGCAATCCCGTCTCCAACGACCAAGAAGCACCTGTGTTGTTGCTGTGCATAGAAACAATGGCATCGCCCGTAACCCCGGCATTGCCAAAGGCGTACATCTTGTAAACCCCGCCGCCAATCTCGACAATGTCGGCAACTACAAAACAATCGGGTGGGATATTGGAAACAGCGGAACAAAACGTGCCAAGGTTGGTAAACAAAGGCGTTCCGTTGGTCGAAATTCCTTTTTGGCTGGTGCTAAGGGTTAAGTTCCCGCTATACAATTGCCAATTATCGTTAGCAAAGCGGAAGTTTTCGGGGTCAAACATGGTTTGTCCGGCAACCGAAAACGCCTGCCCTTCGTATTGAAAGGTAAAACCCCCATCGGTCGAGCGAAACGTGTGTACCTGAACATCACCCGAAACCGACATGATGGCCAGCATATTGACGCTCCCATCGGGCAAGAGTGCCATATTGGGGTCAACCGGTATATCCGCCCCGATGGGTAGCCCCGTAAACAATACGTTTTTGTATGCCCAAGTCGCGCCGTTATTGAGCGACACCGCCACTTTGATATTGTTGATACTCTGTGTACTCCCCCCAATTACCTGACATCCCGCCATGAAATAGACCATTACTCGTCCGTTGGGCAAGACCACAGCATCGGCAACGCTTGCTTGGTCGCTCAACACGATATTGGTTTTCGTCCAATTCATGGCATTGGTCGAGGTGGCAATTAACAGTCGATTGTTGCCGATGCCCCCCGTTCCCGCACAGACACAAGGCATAAAATCGCTGCTGAGGGTTTGGGCGGTGATGGTTATGCCTTGTGAAGTCAACAAGAAGAAGGATAAAGAAATCAACAGAGGTTTGAGGTTCATGGTTAGTATTTTTTTTGAAAATGGGGGAAACGTGTTAAAAATAGGGGAAACGTTTAAAATTGTAGAGACGTGGCGCGCCGCGTCTCTACAATTTTAAACGCCGTCTCTACGATTAAACACGCCGCGCCAAACGATTGAACAAACATACCGCTTTATCAAGGTTTTACACAACCTTTACCTTCATATTGTTGAAGCCCTGCTTTCAACGCATCTTCTGTCTGAATGCGGTTGAGCCAAACCTGACTCATTGCTCCGACTGAGGTTCCCTTCAACGGTAATCCTAACATGCCTCTCCAAGCATTCTCACCAGAATTTTGAACGGTAACTTGGCTGTCAATTTCTTCGCGCTCGGGCACTACTCTGCTCATATAGACAGACGACCACGCATTGCTGACGGGCACTTTGATGGTTTTGCTGTCGTTGCCTTCACCCGTTACAAAATCGGCATAGTCAACCATATCCGACACCGCCATTGGAGTATTGTATTCGCGGTAGTCGTATTTTCTGTTGGCGGTAAACAAGTTGTTGTTGAGGGCAACACTTTTACATTTCTTGATATTGTCCAATCCTCCATAGTCGTTAAAGGCAAACACGTTGTTTTCGGCAGCCAAGATGATGCGCTCATCTACTTTTATCGAGTTGCCGCCGTGGTTAGTCGAGGCTTCGTCGTATTTGGTACAAAACAGAATGGTATTGTTGCGAATATCGTATTGCGGATGCCCGTCTGCCGATTGCCATGAGGTTTTGGCACTAATTCCATCGCCGGTATTGTTCACTATCAGGTTGTTTTCAATCAATACCTTTGAGTTTTTACCCACCTGCACATCAATCACCCCCTGCGATGCCGCAATATTCATCAGCGCACAGTTGCGGATAATTACGTTGGCGTTGCTTGCCATGTCCACTTCGATGCCCGGAGAATCGGGGGTGGGGTTAAATCCTTGTTCGGGCGATGCTTTGCGTTTGATATAACCCTCGTTGGAGTTTTGCAGGTAAAAATTGCGCGCACCATTGTCAATCACCAATCCGTCAATCAGCACCTGCCCGCTGTATTCCTTATGCGTTTTGCTGCATTGTATAGACAAGCGCGAGGTCGTTTCACTTTTCATGTAGCCGTTGACCCCGCTCAACACTGTTTTATGCTCGCCCCAAGGGTCGCGTTGGGTAAAGTCGGCGTTGTAGCCTCCTATAATACTGACGGGCACGGTAATGATATCGCTGCTCATATCGGCTTTTCCTTTGTAAACACCTTCGGCAAGATGTATCACATCACCGGGTTGAAGTTGTAAAGCGATGGCAGCAATCTCTTTAGCGGGTTTCGCTTTCGTGCCTTCCTTTCCCGTTCCATTGTTGATGCTGACATACCAATCGCGTCCGGCGGCGGTGGGGGTGCTCGCCGTTTCTTTGTTTGATGCCGACTTGGAACTGTTTGTACTTCCGGTAGAACTGGTGGTTTGTTTTACCTCATTAGTGGTTTTCTGTACTTCTTTTTTAATGCTTTTGGCTTCGTTCAGCACTTTGCTGAATTGTGCAAAGCCGTTTTGAACGGTTAACAGGCAAAAGGTAACGATCAATGCAAAGTGTTTCATTCCGGTTTTCATTGTGTTGTGTTCTTTTAGATTTTGATGATGATTTGTTGAACGATGCAAAATTACCGCCACTTCACACAAAAAACGAACCATCTTTACACCATTCTTTAGCATCCCGATTCAAACATTTTTGCAGAACCTGTCAAGAACTGCCGCAAGATTTACCTATCTTTGTCATCCCATTGAATGTGTGGGCATTAAAGGAAAAGGTTCCCGTTTAAGGCATATATTTACTCAAATAGACACCACAGGAACTCATTTACACCATATTCTTTGGTAATTAACGCCTTCAACAGTCGAGTATTCCATCTCAGATTTGTCGAGGAATAAGACGGTAAAGCAATTGACAAACCCGACTAATTCTGCCATTTTTTTAGCATCCCGATGAAAAAAGCAAACGAATTATTTGAATTGATTAAATCGCTAACCACCAACGAGAAGCGATACTTTAAACTCTACGCTCGTTTGCAGGAGGGCACGAAAAACTATATGGAGTTGTTTGATGCCTTGGAGCAACAAACCGAATACAACGAAGCAGATTTGTTGAAGCAATATGCCGATGCCCCTTTTACCCGCCACTTTTCCTACACCAAAAACTACCTCTACAAGCAAATACTTCGAGCTTTGGCGCATAGTCAAACCGATAATTTTGTTGAACAGACCCTTTGGGAAGGCTTGCAACAAGCTAAGGTATTGGGACGCAAGCAATTGTACCGGCCATGTGAACGATTGATTGAAAATATCAGACAGAAGGCGTACCTGCATGAAGATTACGTCCTATTGGTCGAACTGCTGCTGTTAAAAGGAAAGCTCGTCTCCAAGTTTGCTTTCGGAAACTTTGAAAACGACATGCCCGCCCTTGTATCGGAACGCGAATTGGCGATGCAACTGCACCAAAACTACATGGAATACAAAAATCTCAATGACAAGATGTTTCATCATATCGTTATTTCGGGAAGTTCGCGCAAAGCAGAGGCACAAAACGAAATGTCGGTATTGATGAACAATCCGTTGATGTTACATCACGACACGGCATTGGGTAAAAAGGCTAAAATTATATTCCACAACTTATGGTTTTTGTATGCCTACTATACCTCCGATATTGCAACGAGTTTGTATCATAAAGAACAAGCGTTATCAATTATCGAAAGCATCCCCACTTATTTTACCGAGGATGTTGACCTGTATATCAACAATATCTCGAACATCATGGTGCTGCTCAATATGCTGCAACGCTATGAAGCGACCCTAGTTTACATGGAAAAGCTAAAGCAACTGAAAGTCAATTCAGCAGCGATGCAATCCCTTTGGTTTCAAGCCTATTACAATACCTCGTTAGTGGTGTATGCTGCTTTGGCAGACGTTGAAAAACCTTTAGCTCTAGTTTCCGAAATCGAAGCAGGCTTGGAAAAATATAAAGACAGCATCAACAAAATACGGCGAATTGACCTCTGTTTCAACGTGTCCATTTTGTATTTCAAAACTGCGCAGTACAGTCATGCGCATCAGTGGTTGGAAAAAGTGCTCAACGAAAGCGGTAATATTCGAGAAGACGTGCAGTGTTTTGCACGCATTTTTAACCTCCTCATTCACTATGAAATGGGCAACCATCTGCTCCTCGAAAGCCTTATTCGAAACTACGGCCGCTATCTGCAAAAACACAAAAAGGTGTTTCAGTTTGAAAAGGTCATGCTTCAATTTTTTAACAAAGCCGTTACCATTGTAGGGCGCGAAGCCATCGCAACTTTGTTCAAGGACTTGCAAGCCAAACTGTACGACTTCCAACAAGACCCCCAAGAAAAACTACCCCTTACCATCTTCGATTTTGTTTCGTGGGTCGAAAGTAAAATCGAAGGGCTGCCCTTATTGGTCGTGATGAAGCGAAAAGTGATAAAAGCA
The DNA here is from genome assembly GCA_937907475.1 of uncultured Bacteroidota bacterium. GTDB lineage: Bacteria > Bacteroidota > Bacteroidia > Chitinophagales > UBA2359 > UBA2359. The sequence continues at coordinate 42,038 of CALCIK010000119.1, forward strand.
GAGGAGCGAAAATAATTGACCTCATTCACAACAAATGCCGGTTTACATCCAATAACTGTCTAAATTTGCTTGCTATATGCGTTTAAACACGATTTAATTGTGCGTTAAACAGCAATCATTCATTCCCACTACATACCCAACCAATTACCGCAACCATTTTTACCCCAACCCAAACCAATATTATGTCAGACATAACAATACATCCAATTACCTTTCACTCCAAAGAGATAAGCGACTTCATCAATTTTGCATGGAAAATCTATAAAGGCAATCCCAATTGGGTGCCGCCGTTGGTGATGGACATGAAAAAACGGTTAAACCCCGATAAAGACCCCTTCTTTAAGTTTGCCGATATGCAATTGTTCATGGCTTATCGAGGTGGTGAGGCAGTCGGACGCATCGCCGCCATCCACAACCGTCTGTCAACGGAATATCAAGAGAACAAAAAGGGATACTTTGGTTATTTCGAATGCATCAACGACCAAGCAGTGGCCAATGAGTTAATGAAAACCGCCGAAAATTGGTTAATTCAACGTGGGTTAGATACAGCTCACGGCCCCGCTAACCCATCGAGCAATCACGAATATGGGCTATTGACCGAAGGGTTCGACGATTCGCCCAGAATGATGATGACTTATAACCCGCCGTATTACGAACAGTTGATTCAAAACTGCGGTTACCAAACGGTACACGTCTTGTTGGCCTATAAGATGGACACCAAAACGGTTGAAAACAATCCCAAGTTTACCCGTGTTGCGGAAATAGCTGCTCAACGATACAAAGTAACACTTCGCCCCATCAACCTGAAAATACTGGCGCAAGAACTGAAAATCATCAAAGACATTTACAACAAGGCATGGGAAAAGAACTGGGGCTTTGTGCCGATGACCGATGCCGAAATGGACGACATGGCTAATGACTTCAAGCCCTTGGCGGTTCCCGATTTGGCATTATTTGCCGAAATAGACGGTAAAGCAGTCGGGTTCATCTTTGCCGTTCCCGACTACAACTTCATCTTTAAGCAAATGAACGGCAGCTTGTTCCCGTTCAACTTTATCAAACTTTACACCCAACGCAGACATATCAAGTGGATACGCATCGTCATCATGGGCGTATTGCCGGAATACCGTCAACGGGGCATAGACTCGGTCATGTATCACGCCATCATCCTCAACAGCCGCAAGATGGGAATTGAGTACGGCGAGGGAAGTTGGATTTTAGAAAGCAATGTGATGATGAACCGCGCCGCCGAGAATGTCTTGAACGGCAAGGTCTATAAACGGTACAAAGTCTTTGAAAAGAGCATCGGGTAAACCTTTTGACTAATATAGATGTTTGAACACTAAACACGGTAGGTGATTTATGAAACGCACTACTTTTTTAAAAATCTTAGGATTATTACCCTTTCTCTTTAGTATGAAATGCTTACAAGACGTAGGGGCTTGGTCGGATAACCTTCCGAACACCGCCCGAATGCCCGTGCTGTTTTTAGGTCACGGCAGCCCGATGAACGCCATCGAAGAAAATCAATTTGTAGCCGGATTTCGCAACATAGCACAAACCCTGCCGCTTCCGAACGCCATTTTGTGCATATCGGCACATTGGTTTACCAAAGGAACCAAGGTAACGGCAATGCCTAAACCAAGAACCATTCACGACTTTGGCGGTTTCCCGAAAGCCCTCTACGAAGTGCAATACCCCGCACCCGGTAATCCCGAACTGGCCTCGCTCACCAAGCAACTGCTCGACCCGACCCTAGTGGAATTGGACGAAAAATGGGGACTCGACCACGGTGCATGGAGTGTCATCAAACATTTGTATCCCAATGCAGACGTGCCCGTTATTCAACTAAGCATAGATTATTCCCAACCCGCCCAATATCATTACGAACTGGCGCAAAAACTGAGTGCCTTGCGCCACAAAGGAATCCTCATCATCGGGAGTGGCAACATCGTTCACAATCTCGGATTGGTGGATTTTCAAAACTTTGACAAAGACAACTACGGCTACGATTGGGCCATCGAAGCGAGGGAAACCATGAACGGGTATTTAATGAACGGCAATTATCAACCGTTGATACAATACGAAAAACAAGGTAAAGCCATTCTATTGGCTATCCCCTCCCCCGATCATTACCTGCCCCTTATCTATACACTTGGATTGCAAGAAAAAGGCGAGAACCTGACCTTGTTCAACGACAAATTGCTTGCGGGTTCGTTGAGTATGACCTCGGTGAAAATTGCATAAACTTCTAAAAATTTACGATTGGGGATGTACGATTTACGATTGCTACTCTGTTTATCTATAATCTTCAGTCTAAAATCTTAAATCTTATATCCAACGTCTATCAATCTAAAATCTTTTCAACCATTATTTATTATGACAAGCGAAGTAACCTATACCACAGAACTCCGAACAATGGCGGTTCATTTACAATCTGGCAATCAAATCATCACCGATGCCCCTGTTGATAACCAAGGTAAAGGGCAGGCGTTTTCGCCGACCGACCTTGCAGCAACCTCTTTGGCTAGTTGTATGATGACCATCATGGGCATTGTTGCCGAACGGAATAGTTTGAACATCGAGGGCACCCGCGCAACGGTCAATAAGATTATGCAGTCCAATCCCCGCAAAATAGCGCGAATAGAAATAACCCTCTATATGCCGGAACACACCCAATACGAAGAAAAAAGCAGGGTACTGTTAGAAAATGCAGCACGTACATGTCCGGTAGCCCTCAGCCTCCATCCAGATATCGTTCAGGATATTACTTTTGTCTATCCCTAACAACATGACGAAACAAGCGCAAACCGCAGTCTATTCTTGGCACCATCAATGGACAAATCTTAGTGTGCATCGTTGGGGGATGGTTTTATTGATATTTCACACCGTGGGGTTGATTGGGTTAAACCTGAGCGCAACAAGAGATTTGTTTCTCCTCCTTACTCCCTTCAATTTACTGCTTACCGCTACCCTACTCTTTTGGCAACACAATCATTTTAACCGCCCGTTTATCCTGTTTGCTATCGGCATTTTTTTGGCCGGCTTGGGGATTGAAATGATAGGTGTTCAAACCGGTGTCATCTTCGGGCACTATACTTACGGCGAAGCATTAGGCCCCAAAATCATAGAAACCCCTTGGATGATTGGGGTCAATTGGTTGGTGTTGATTTATGCAACCGGCGGCATTGTCAACCGGCTCGCTGTGCCTTGGTGGGTAAAAACGATAGTCGCCGCTTCGCTGATGGTAGTGTTGGACTTTTTTATCGAGCCGGTAGCAACCTGCCTTGGGTTTTGGACCTGGCAAGGTGGCATCATCCCCATGCAAAACTATATAGCATGGTGGGTCATTTCGTCCGCAATGTTAGTGTTTTTTTACAATGTCCGGTTTCCCAAAAACAACCCCCTCTCAACTTGGGTGTATGGCGTACAGTTGATGTTTTTTATTGGCAATTTGGTGTTGGGAAACTGTTGAGCAAACAGGAGTCCATTGTTACCGGTCAATGGTTCACGATTCTTCTCATCAAGTCAAAAGCCTTATGTCTTTAGTCTTTTGTCAAAGGGCTTAAGTCTAAAGTATTTAGTCTAAAATCTTATGTCTTTAGTCTAATGTCTTCAGTCTATAATATTGACCCCTTTCAGAGCGTCGCTCCGACAACCAATTTTGCCTCTGCTCTTCCATCGGTTTCTACCACACCGTCTCGAAGGCGAATAATGCGCAGGGCGTGTCGTGCAACATCTTCTTCGTGTGTTACCATGATGACCGTATTCCCCTTCTCGTGAATGGTGTGGAAGATGCGCAAAATTTCTTCCGATGTTTTGGTGTCCAAATTCCCTGTCGGTTCATCGGCCAAGATGATGGAAGGGTGGTTGACCAATGCGCGGGCAATCGCTACCCGTTGCCTTTGTCCGCCCGATAGCTCGTTGGGTTTGTGGTCGCTGCGATCTGCAAGTCCAACCGATTCGAGCACTTCCATCGCTCGTTCGTAGCGTTTCTTTCTGCCCATGCCGGCATAAACCAACGGCAGTGCCACATTCTCCCACGCATTCAAGCGCGGTAAAAGGTTAAAGGTTTGAAAAACAAATCCAATCTCTTTATTCCGAATCTCCGCCAACTCGTTATCGGTCATATCCGACACCAAAGAACCGTTGAGGATATAAATGCCGGAGGTAGGTGTGTCCAAACATCCCAAAACATTCATCAAAGTGGACTTACCCGAACCCGAAGGCCCCATCAAAGCCACAAACTCATTGCGCTCAATGTCAACCGTAACGCCGTTGAGTGCTTTAATAAGCACATCGCCCATTTCGTAGAACTTGGTGATGTTCTGAATATCAATGACTTTATCCATAGTATTGGTAAGAAAGCGTTTAATTAATTGCCTTGAATAACTTTAGGCACTATAAAGAACTCCTCATCGGTCTGCGGCGCATTGGCAAGTGCCTCGCTATGCGAAATCAACTGCTCGCTCACATCGGCACGCATGACGTTGACATCTTCGTTCATATACACCAAGGGAACAAGATTGTCCGTATCCAACTCGGTGATTTTGTCGAAGAAAGCAGAGATGTTCTCCAAATCGGCTTTTAAGACTGCTTTCTCTTCCTCGGTAAATTCGAGTTTAGCTAAGGATGCCAAATGGTCAATGGTTCGGATATCTATCGGCATAAGGAATTGTATAATTGCAAAAAACGGTTGTAATTGAATAGGGACTTTATGGAGCGCAAAGGTAAATCTAAAGCAACATCTTACAAATTGTCAACTCCTGCTTTTTCGGCTCGTGTAATTGTTAGTAGTTGGGAGTGTGGTAAAATTACATGTGCCCCGCTTTGCCTTTTCTAAGGAAGCCTTCGCTTGGAGCAAAAGTATCCTTTAATTCAACAACAAGCCCCCTGCTTTGCTTCTTACACAAAACAGGGGGCTTTTTATTGGTAAACGAAGTCGGTTAAGACCTCTTTCTACGTTTCTATCGCACCAACATCAATCTGATTTGTTGGCTCGAACCGTCGGCCCTTTGTAAGGCAGCGTAGTAAGTTCCCGAAGGCAAGTGCTGCATATCGAACTCGAAAATGTAATCGGCATTTTCGGTGGTCATGCCGTCAAACAATACTTCTACTTCCTTTCCATCTACTGAATAGACAGCTAATTTCACCTGCTCTTCAACGAGTGTGGTAAAGGATATAGTCGTTTGTCCATTGGTAGGATTAGGATAAGCAGTGAGTTCTCCTTCGGTTTCGGCAGTTTTAAAGCCGCGAATACCACTTGCTACATAGAACGTTTGAGTGATACTGTTGCCAGCGCAATCGGTGATAGTTACGTTGTACCAACCGGTACCCAATCCGCTATAGACATGATTTCCGGCAGAAGAGGTCATCGTGCCGGTAGCAGGTGACCATGTATAGGTGTAGTAAGCACCACCGGTACATTGCACACCTCCGGTTACAACAAGTGAAATCGCTCCGTTTCCGACCAAGGTCATACTGGTATTCTTGGTAATGGTAGAAGAGGTAATCACCATAGGTGCGCCACAACTGTTAACCACTACTGTCGTACTTGCCGTAGCCGTACACCCTCCTGTTCCGGTTACCGTAACGGTGTATGTACCTCCCATCAATGCCGTTGCGCCACTGCGAACCGGGTTTTGGGAAGATGAACTATAACCGCCGGGGCCGTTCCAAAGGTAACTGGTTCCCCCGCTTGAAGTGAGGTTAATGGGAGAACCGGGACATACAGGGCTGTTGCTGGAAGCCGTTGCTACCGGCAGGGCATTGACCGTTACTGTTCGGCTGGCAGTTGTGCTGCAACCTGCTGCGTTAGTAACCGTAACGATATAGGTACCACTCATGGCAGGTGGAGCATTGGTGATGGTGATATTAGCACCGCTACCGGTATATCCGTTAGGTCCGTTCCAAGCATAACCCGTGCCGCCGTTTGCGGTTAAGGAAATCGTTCCTCCGGCACAAATAGTGTTGGAACCGCTGATACTTGCAGACGGTACAGCAGTTGTGGTAACACTGGTGCTGGCGGTGCTGCTGCAACCGCTGCTATTGGTAACGGTAACAAGATAAGTGCCTGCGACTACGGAGGTGCGGCTTGGATTTTGCAGCGCGGAGGTAAATCCGCTTGGCCCACTCCATACGTAATTTACACCACCGCTACCCGATAAGTTCAAAGTGCTTCCCACGCATACCGGACTGTTGCTACTTGCACCTGCTACGGGCGGCGCGTTCACCGTTACCGAATGGCTGGCAGTATTTGTACATCCCGAAATGCTGGTTACGGTAACGGTATAAGTGCCATTGGCAGCTAAAGAAGCACCATTGATAGATACGTTTGCACCATTGCCTGAGAAACTATTCGGCCCACTCCAACTATAAAAAGTACCGCCGGTAGCAGATAATGTGATATTGCCGCCTGTACAAACACTTGTTGTTCCGTTTGCAGTAGCAACCGGCGGTGCATGTACAGTTACTATGGCACTTGTCGTACTGCTACAACCGTTGCTGTTGGTGGCTGTTACAAAATAGGTGCCCGACATGAGTGTGGTGGCATTGGGTATGCTGATATTCATCCCGCTGCCGGTATATCCGCTTGGACCTTGCCAGTTGTAGGTCGAGCCGCCATTAGCACTCAAGTTGATGGTTGCGCCAACGCACAAACTCAAGGTACCGCTGATGGTAGAAACCGGTAGCGAATTGACCGTAACCGTTGTACTGACCACAGCCGTACATCCGCCTGAATTTGTAACCGTAACGATATACAAACCCGACATAGTTGTTGTTGCAGCGACACGTACCGGATTTTGAGCGGTTGAATTAAATCCACCGGGGCCGTTCCAAATATATGATACACCACCCGAAGCATGTAGTTCGATGTTTCCGTTGATACAAACCGGGCTGTTGCTGCTTGCGACAGCCGATGGTAATGGCCCAACCAGCACGGTTGCAGAGCAAGTTGCCGTTTTGTTGGAACTATCGGTTACGGTCAAGGTTACGGTGTTGTTTCCTACCTGAGCACAACCAAAGGTGGACGGTGAAACACTCATACTCGATATGGCGCAGTTGTCGCTGCTGCCATTATTAATCTGTGCTGCATTCATATTGACCGTTCCCCCAACGAGCGTTACACTTATATTTTGACAAACTGCAGTTGGATTGATATTATCCTGAACGGTAACTGTTGCACTGCAAGTACCGGTATTGCTGTTGTTATCAGTAACCGTCAATACAACCGCATTGGTGCCGAGGTTGGCGCAACCAAAGGTGTTGGGGCTGACACTCAAATTTACAGACCCACAATTATCGGCACTGCTATTGTTGACTTGTGAAGCGGTTAATGACGCAACTCCCGATACATCCAATTGAACCGTTGCATTTTTACACAAGGCGGTGGGTGCGATGGTTTCCAATACGGTTACCACGGCACTGCATGTTGAAGTATGACCACTAGCATCGTTCACGGTCAATGTAACGGTGTTATTACCCGTATGATTGCAATTAAACTGGGTTTGGCTAAGGGTCATGCCTGTTACCGAACAGTTGTCGCTGCTTCCGTTATTGACCGCAGCGGCGGTAAGGCTCGCTTGTCCCAAAGTACTTAAACTGATGGTTGCGGGCTGACAGACAGCGACCGGCGCAATCGGGTCTTGTACGGTTACGGTTGCCGAACAAGCGGCAATATTACCGTTTACATCAGTTACGGTCAATATCACCGGATTATTACCCAAATTGGCACAAGTAAAGTTGCTGTTGTTCAGTGTTGTCGTGGAAATGCCGCAAACATCGTTGCTGCCATTGTCAATTTGGGATGCCGTAATGCTTGCCGTACCTCCTGCATTGAGTTGAATGGTTACGCCTTGGCATATTGGATTGGGAATGGTTACATCCTGAACCGTTACGGTCGCATTACAGGTTGCAGTGTTGCCTGCCGCATCACCCACGGTAAGTGTTACCGTATTGCCGCCGACATTGGTACAGGTAAAGTTGGTCGGGCTGACGCTCAAACTCGTTACCGCACAATTGTCGGTGCTGCTGTTGTTCACCTGCGCTGCGGTAATAGTTGCTGTTCCACCCGAACTGAGGGGGACAGTTATATTTTGGCAAATCGCAGTGGGTGCTATTTGATCCTGTACCGTTACCGTGGCCAAACAAGTTGCGGTGTTACCTGCCGCATCGCCTACGGTTAAGGTAACTGTATTAGTACCCATATTGGAACAGTTAAAGGTATTGGGGATGACACTTGAATTAGTAACAGCACAATTGTCGCTGCTGCCATTATTGACCAATGCCGGTGCTAAAGTGGCTGTACCACCGGTACCGAGTTGAATGGTAGCGTTCTGACAAACAGCTACCGGAGCAATCGGGTCTTGTACCGTTACCGTTGCCGAACAAGTGGTGGTGTTACCGACTGCATCGGTTACGGTAAGAGTTACCGTATTCGTTCCTAAATGGGCACAGGTAAACGCTGTTTGACTGGTGCTGAAGCTGATGCTGCAATTATCCGTACTTCCATTGTTCACCGCATCGGGTGCAATACTTGCCAACCCGTTTGTGCCCAATTGTATCGTCAGGTTTTGGCAATTTGCCACAGGAGGAATGTTTTCTTGTACTGTGACAGTAGCAGAGCAGGTTCCGTTGTTGCCGCTTGCATCGGTTACGGTCAAAGTTACGGTGTTGGCACCTAAATTGGCACAGGTAAAGGTATTTGGACTGACGGCCAATCCCGGTGTGCCGCAATTGTCCGTACTGCCGTTATTTATCTGGAATACTGCCACTACGCCATTACCGCTTGGGTCTAACTGAACCGTAGCATCTTTACACAATGCAACGGGATTAATCTCATCTGCGACTGTTACCGTTGCAGAGCAAGTACTTATATTGCCATTTACATCTTGTATAGTAAGTATAACCGTGTTGTTTCCTAAATGAAAACAAGTGTAACTCGTTTGGCTTAGGTTCATAGATTGAATGCCGCAGGCATCATTGCTGCCATTGTCAATCTCAACGACTGTTAGGCTTGCTTGTCCGTTGCTGTTTAACTGAACCGTAGCATCTTTGCACATTGCAGTCGGAGCGACTTGATCTACAACAGTTATTGTTGCGCTACAAGTGCTCACATTGTTGTTGTTATCCGTCACTGTAAGCGTTACACTATTGCTGCCTACATGCGCACAAGTAAATGCCGTTTGACTTAAGGCTAAAGACTGAATACCACAGGCATCAGTTGAATTGTTATTCACTGTTGCTGCCGTCGTGCTGCCATTGCCCGAGGCATTTAACTGAACAGTAACACTTTGACAAATCGCCACGGGTGGGATATTGTCTATCACCGTTACTGTTGCATTGCAAGTGTTGGTATTGTTGTGTATGTCCGTTACGGTAAGCGTTACGGAATTACCGGTTCCTACATGGGTGCAAGTAAAATTGGTTTGGCTCAACACCAAGCTCTGAATACCGCAAGCATCACTGCTGCCATTGTTTACCGCAGCCGCCGTAGTGTTGCCATTGCCGGTTACATCTAACACGATGGTAACATTTTGACAAACAGCTACCGGTGGAACATTGTCCTGCACGGTTACAGTGGCACTGCAACTGCTGCTGTTGCCGTTGTTATCGGTGACTGATAAGGTAACTGCGTTCGGGTTTGTACCAATATCGGCACAGGTGAATGCAGTTTTGTTGAGGTTTAAACTGAATATGCCGCAGGCATCGTTGCTGCCGTTATCCACTAAACTTGCTGAGGTGCTGCCGTTGCCCAAAGCATCTAACTGAACCGTAACGTTTTGGCAAACAGCTATGGGGTCGATATTGTCTTCTACCGTTACGGTAGCCGTACATGTGTTGTCATTATCATTGACATCTGTTACGGTCAAAGTAACCGTATTGTCACCTACGTGAGCGCAGGTAAAGTCTGTTTGACTTAGTGTCAATGACTGAATACCGCAGGCATCATTACTGCCATTATCCACTGAAGTCGCCGTAGTACTGCCGTTGCCCAAAGCATCTAACTGAACAGTTACCGCCTGACAAATTGCTACCGGATCAACACTATCTACTACTGTTACAGTAGCGGTACATTCACTGTCATTGCCATTAACATCGGTTACGGTGAGGGTTACCGTGTTGCTGCTTCCAACGTTTGCACAGGTAAATGAAGTATTGTCTAAGGCTAAGCTCTGAATGCCACAGGCATCATTGCTGCCATTGTTTACTTCAGCAGCAGTAGTGCTGCCATTGCCGGAAGCATCTAACTGAACAGTTACCGCCTGACAAATTGCTACCGGATCAACACTATC
>CALCIK010000120.1 GCA_937907475.1 uncultured Bacteroidota bacterium
TTTCTGTTTCTAATATATCCAACATCGCAAAACCTCAAAAATCACCGAACTATTGCATGAGTCAAACATTGGCAATCATCATCGCCTTAAGTTTTGCAGGCACCAAATATGCAATGGCACTGCTATTTATATTCAGTTACGATTTTACATTTTGGGAATCTATATTGCTTGCTGTTGGTGGAGGGATGATGGGGACACTGTTCTTCTCCTTTTTTGGCGATGCGGTGAAAGCCGTTTGGTATAAATTCTTCCCTAAGAAGCCAAGCAACAAAATTGTTATCAACTCCCGAAGGCGCATGATTGTAAAAGTGAGGCAAAAGTACGGTCTCGCAGGAATAGCTTTTCTCACGCCTTTTATTTTGACCGTACCGGTAGGGGTCTTACTCGCCCGCACATTTTACAAAAACAGGTTGCAGGTGTTTGCCTATATGTTGGTGTCCTTTACCTTCTGGTCGTTTTTGATATGCGGGCTTTACCATATCATAGGGGTTGATTTCACCTCTCTCATGCACTAATATGGGGGACTCCCCCGTTAAAAATGTAAGTTTCACGTCCTTAATAGTTAATTCTTGACGTAGTTAGGTGCTATGTTGAGATATTTTTAGTATAATTGTACTCTTAAAAGCTAGGCTAATATTGCTTTTAGGCAATTTGACAATTATATCATCCTCAAAATATCTCGAAATGAAAACACTATTACACCGAATCCTTTTTACCCTCCTGTTTACAGCACTAAGTCTTACTTGTATTCAACAAGCACAAGCCCAATTATTTGTGGATGGCAGCTACACGCCCGAAGAAATGGTTACCGATTTCTTCTCCACTACTTGTGTCAGCGTATCTAACATTACATGGGTTGCCGACACCGCTGCCGTACAGATGGGCTTCTTTGAAAGTTCTGCTACTAATCTGGGCATTAATGCCGGAATTTTATTGACCAGTGGCACCATACTCAATGCCGTTGGCCCCAACAACTCATCGAGTCAAACTCAAGCAGTTACCACAGAAGGAGATACTGATCTCGAAAACCTTTTAGGAGATATCTATGGCAGTTGGGATGCCTGTGTGTTGGAGTTTGATATGGTAGCCACCGAAGAAGAACTGATTTTTGAATATGTTTTCGGATCGGAAGAATACCTCGAATATGTCGGCTCAACGTTCAACGATGCTTTTGCGTTTTTGGTTACCGGCCCCGGCTATGACCCAAATACCAATATCGCACTGATACCCGGCACAACAACACCCGTAGCCATCAACAATGTGAATCATTTATCCAACACAGAGTTTTTTGTTGACAACGAAACAGGTATTGTTGTAGAAGAAAGTACGATACAATACGACGGATTTACCACCCCACTGACTGCTACAATGAATGTTGTTATTGGTGAAACCTACCATATTAAATTGGTCGTAGCCGATATAGCAGATCAGGTGTTAGACTCGGGGGTATTTATAAGTGTCGGCAGTTTATGCGGCGGTGATTTAAGTCCTGTCTCGGGCTTTAAAGTGCCCGAAGATTTGAGTGGCTCGACTACGGTAAACTTTATCGATGATTCTAAATATGCCACCTCTTGGTTTTGGGACTTTGGCGATGGTACCACCTCAACACTTCGCAGCCCGGGAGAACATACCTTTCCTGCGCCAGGTTATTATACCGTCAGCCTTACCGTAGAAAACTACTACGAATCGGTAACCTCTACCCAAGAACTAAGCGTTGGACAAGTTACGGGTATAAACCACCCAATCGCTACCCAACAACTGAACGCTTATCCCAATCCCGTTACGAACCTATTGAATGTCTTACTGCCTGCCGATGTTAAAGATGCTACGGTAAATTTGTACAACAACGCAGGTCAGTTGACGCTCACCCAAAAAGCGCAAGCCGATATTCCCGTATTGATGGATATGCAGTTGCTGCCTGCCGGTTTGTATGTCGTGGAAGTTGTCAATGCCGGCAACTCGTTTAGGTCTAAGGTTTGGAAACAGTAAATTCTTCTCTCCAAATGAAAAGCATCGGACGATACTGTGTCCGATGCTTTTCATTATTCAAATAAACTTCTAATCTTCACACAAATATAGTTCTAAATGAAAACACTAATACACCAATGTTTGATGGTGCTGATGTTTACAGCACTAAGTCTTACTTGCCTCCAACAACAAGCACAAGCCCAATTATTTGTAGATGGCAGCTACTCCCCTGATGTAATGGTTACCGATTTTTTCTCCACAACCTGTGTCAGCGTGTCTAACGTTACATGGATAGCCGATACCTCTGCCGCGCAAATGGGCTTCTTTGAAAGTTCTGCCACCAACCTTGGAATCAATGCCGGAATTTTATTAACTACAGGTACTATTACCAATGCCGTTGGTCCTAATAATAACTCAGGCATCACTGCTACAACAAGCGATGCATACAGCGATCCCGATATTAACGATATTCTAAGCGACTATATCAGTTATGATGCCTGTGTGTTGGAGTTTGATATGGTGGCTTCCGAAGAAGAATTGGTTTTTGAATACGTTTTTGGATCGGAAGAATACCTCGAATTTGTCGGCACTTCATTTAATGATGCTTTTGCCTTTTTGGTCACCGGACCGGGATATGATCCCAACACTAACATCGCCCTGATACCCGGCACTTCTACTCCTGTAGCCATCAACAACGTGAACAATCTTTTAAATACGGAGTATTTTTTCGACAATGAATCGTTCAGCGATACGACAACAAGCACCATACAGTACGATGGATTTACCACCCCTCTTACTGCTACTATGAATGTCGTTATCGGCGAAACCTATCACATAAAATTGGTGGTTGCGGATGTCGGCGATGCGATTTTAGATTCCGGAGTGTTTATCAGTGTGGGCAGTTTATGCGGTGGTGAGCTAAGTCCTGTCTCAGGCTTTAAAGTGCCCGAAGATTTGAGCGGCACTACCACAGTATTGTTTACCGATGATTCTAAATACGCCACGTCATGGCTTTGGGATTTTGGAGACGGAACTACTTCTGCCTTGCGAAACCCGGGAGAACACACATTTCCTGCCCCCGGCATTTATACAGTCAGCCTGACCGTTGAAAACTACTACGAGGTGGTCACCTATACAGAGGAACTCAGCGTAGGAATAGTTACCGGAATAGATGACAACGCCAACGGCATACGCCAGTTGACCGTCTATCCCAATCCGGCAACTAACCAATTGAATGTTGTGCTGCCTGCTGATGTTAAAAATGCCACGGTTAATCTATACAACAGTACAGGGCAGTTAGTCCTAACACAAGTTGCTCAGGACGGTATTCCTGTTCGTATAGAAATGCAATTGTTACCTGCGGGCTTGTATGTGGCAGAAGCTGTGAGCAACGGCAGTGCTATCAGAACTAAGGTTTGGAAACAGTAGTCTGTTCTTGTACTTAAGCTTTTGACTACTAACTAACCACTACTTTCCCGCGCGCCACCGCCTGCCCCGATGTTGGAAGTAGAACACGATAGTAGTAAATACCCGCCGGCAGATGTGCTACCGAAACTTCTGCTACCCCTGTGCCACCATGTAACGCTTCCTTTGCTACCTGTCTGCCAAGGGCATCGTACAACCGCCAGAGGGCACCGCCGGAGGGTAAAATAGTGGCGGGTATTTGGTAGCTGATGTTGAGTTGGGTAGAAGCAGGAACGGGATATACCATTGCCGATACTTCAGAGTTTGAATGGAAGGGTATGCCGGGCATTATTACTTCCACCACTACTGTGCTATCGCAACCTATATAGCTACAGGTGCGCCCAAGGCTATCTGTTTTTACGACCCAACTGCTTTGTTGACTATAATTAAAGCCGGATAAAATGAAACCTCCATCAGGTGTGGATGCGATGTCTTTTAAGTACCAGTTATCTGCCGGATTAAGACCGGGGATAGTGCGTGTCCAGAGGGTATCACCAGTGGAAGTGAAACTGAAAATGCGAGTATCATTTTTGTTTAATTGGTTTTTGAAAGCATACATGCATATAAAGCCCCCATTTTCAGTTCTAAGTATCGGGGCTTCTTGTGGTGCTAAGGTTTCTATTTCATAAATATTTTGCCAAAGGATATTACCCAATGTGTCAATGCTAAATATGTAAGGCTTTTTGATATTATTGTCATTGATAGAAGCAATGGCTAATATTGAATTTCCCTCAATATCTGGGGAAATGGCACAACCTGTATCACTACCATTACTTCCATAGAATTTCTGCCAGATAACATCGCCATACTTATCAATTTTAACAATCACCATATCATAGTTGGAAGCCGCATTAAACATATATCCACTAACAATGAATCCGGAATTGGTCTCAAAAATTGAAAACGCCGAACCGTGTTGTAACGGGTTATACACTCTATCCCACTCCTTGTTACCTAAGGCATCGGTTTTGAGAACATAGAAACGATTAGAGGAGGTGAAGCTACGCTGAATGCCGCACATAATATAACCTCCGTCTTGTGTGGGGGTAATGTGGTAAGCATTTTCAATTCTATCGGGTTCGCCATTTGTTTTTTTCCAGAAAACATTCCCTTCAGCATCAAATTTTATCATTAATATGTCCCTGTTGCCCCCATTAACCAAAGGTTCAGCACCTTTTGAACCGACTAACATATAATGACCATCTTGAGTAGAAGATAGTACACCTCCTCCTATCATTAAATGCTCTTCCTGACCTAAATCAAGATGTTTAAACCATTCCGTTTCACCATATTGATTTGCTTTTCTTATCCCAAAGCTCTTAAAATTATTAGGTGCGGCATAAGTTTGTGCTATTAAATACCCATTATCTGTGGCAATTATAGCAGGCGATCCTATATTTAAAGTATCAGGCTTAAAAATTTTATTAAACAAATAGGCTTGGGCGGAAACTTTTTTTACAGGGTAAAATCCTATAAAAGTAAACGCAAGTATTAGGGGTACTAAGTTTTTCATATACAAAGGTTTAAAAATTAAGTAGGAGACAAAGGTGAATAATTTATTTTGAACCCTAACTCTCACTCTGTTTTACGGAATATATATTCAGTTTAGTCAGTA
>CALCIK010000121.1 GCA_937907475.1 uncultured Bacteroidota bacterium
ATGTTTAGCCCCCAAATCAATTTCGGGGGCTTGAAGCGTTTGTCCAAAGTCTAATGTTAGCTTTTTATCGAAATAAGTCGTTAATTAATCCGACTTAAAGGTCTTTTTTTGACGGGAAAGACCTTTTTTCCGAATAAAAAGGACTTCTATTTGAAAAAAAGACCTTTTTCCTGGATTTAAAGACCTTTTTATTGCTTCCAAAGGTCTTTTTTCAAAAATAAAGACCTGTTTTTTGCATAAAAAGTCCTTTTCCCTTAGTTTAAAGTTCTTTTTGTAGCATAAAAAGAACTTTATTTTGGGTTTAAAGTTGACATTTTTGACCTATTTGGGTCGTTTTTTTGCAATGTGTATAATGTTTTTTGTGGCATATTTTTGAATTGCCTGTCATTATCCATGCAAAGGTAGTCAAAAATCAAGTATTGCCTCCTGTTTTCCGCCAATATGGTAGGCAAATTTCAGCTTTAGTTCAAAAGCCAATATTTACTAAATCCTGATGAGGCCAATTTGATTATAGCAAGGGCAATAATACGGTTATCACTCTGAAATGACTCTTACCGAATTAACGTAACATTCCCACTAACTTCCTGGGTTTCGGTATCGGCAGCAAAGGTGTAAACGGCATACCACGCATACACACCAATTGGTGCGGGTTGTTCGTCGAACATGCCGTTCCAGCCCTGATGTATATCAGAGGTTTCAAAAACCCGTTGACCCCACCGGTTATACACGGCAAGGTAAAAGTTGGTTATCGGTTGGTTATATGTTGCTCTGAACAAGTCGTTTATGCCGTCTTGGTTTGGGCTAAAGGCGTTGGGGAACAACATCAGTTGCTCCTGCATTTCGTTTTCACAAAGGCAGGTATCTGAGTTATAACTATCATCGGTAAACGGGTTGTTGTCGTTACAATCTGGAGGGGTGATGGGTAAATATTCGCACTCGCAGGTTTCGGAATTGATTACATCTTCAGTGTTGCAATCGTTATCGTTACATACAGGAGCCTGCTCAAACTGCAATTGAATACTTGTATGGTAATCCCCACATTCATTTTGTGCGCCAATGCTTACATAAACTGAACCATTGATTAAGTCGTTTGGTCCGGGCGTATAGGTGGTAAGGGGGCTGTTGGGGTTTGAAAATATTCCGTCTCCGGCAGTTAACCACTGTGGGTTCGTGCCATTTTGAATAGTAGCAGAAAGTTGAGCAACGAAGCAGTCGGTATAGGTAACCGGCGAATTGACCAAAACCTCTGGGCTATTGATGACCGTTATATCTTGAGCAGTTGCAGTAATGGGCAAGCCGTTTCCGTTAACAAACGCCGGAAAACCCGATAGGGTAGCCGAATTAGACAATACCCCATTTTGAGACCAATTGCCCAGATAAGCATCTAAATAGAAAGTGGCGAGGGTATTGGGTTGCACTTCGGCAATGGTGAACTGGGCGGTTTGCGAGCCGGTTATATTGGTTTGACCAATACTCAACCCGTTTAACAAATAGGGTTCAGCAGCCCAAATAACAGGAGAAGGCAACAAGTCGTAAAAAGACAAGCCCTGTAAAGGCAGGTTGGTTTGGTTATCAATGGTAAAGGTATAGGTAACAAAACCATCATCGCAAGTTTGGGTAGCATTGGCAGTTTGGGTAAACAACACCACATCGGAAGGGCAATCGGGAATGCCGGTAATGGTCAGGTCATCGGCAGAAGAGGTAGCACCATCAAAATTAAGATAGACCTGACCGAGTGGCCCGCTCAATAACACATCTTGGTCGTTGTAAAAACCATTAACCGCTCCCGAAACATCGTACTCATAAGTAATGGATACACAGCAGCCGGAAGGGATGTTAAAAGTGTTTGCAGGACTGCCAGATTGAGAACAGCCGTTTATGTTGATGTTTTGGTTGGCAAGTACAAACCCCGTGGGTATTTGTGGCGAAATGGCAACATTAACAGCATTGAGAGTACTGATATTACATGCACTTACGTTGAACAAAACAGTATTACCACATACCGGAACCGGGGTAATAGCGGTAAGCGATACTGAAACGGTAGCAATAGGGTCGGTGCAGATGGCAATATTGTCAATGTTGTTGACAAAAACATGTTCGGCAATATCGGTAACAGGCAGGGTGAAGGGCGGGGTTTGGGAGCCGTTGTCGTTTAACACGGCAAACACCTGCGCCGGCGCATTGATGGGTAAAAAGGTATAAAAAGTTTCGGAAGTACCTGCCGGAATGGCGCAGGGAATAAAGGTGGTGAGAATGGGAGTAGCCCCGAACAAAGCGGGGTTGTTGTAGTAAAAGGTAATGGGCGTGCCCGCAGGCAAAGACAATTGTTGTAGTGCCGAAACAGTATAAAATATATTGATGCCGTAAGGATTGGGGCAAAATCCGTTGGCAGTGTAGCCGTTAATATCTATAGCTCCATCGCGGTAAAAATAATAAGTATTGCTGCTACCCGGGTCGGCAGGGCAAACATACAGGTTTACAATATTACCTGCCAAATCGGGTAGAAGCAAAGAGTATGCAGGTGCGCCCGGTGCTAACAAGGGAATTGAAGCGGTTTGGGTTAAAATATTTCGGATAACAGGATTACTGTAAGCACCATCAAATGCAATGGTAACAATGATATAGCCCAATGCCTTGTATGTTTCGGCTAAGGCGACAAGGGAGTTGCTCACTTGCCCGGAAGTGCCATCGGTGCTCAAAACCAATATTTTTGTTGCAAAGGGACGTGCAACACTTTCGAGGTAATTATACCCGAAAGTAAGGGCTTCATTGGGATTGGTGCCTCCCTCAAATAAACGACTGTACGATACATAATTCTGTAAATCGGACATATTACCGCTTATGGGAATGCGGGTTTGCTGTATCATACTGCCCGACCATTCAACAATGGCTGCTCTGCTTTGGGTATCAGCGGTACCGATATTGAGGGCATTGATAAAGTCCACAAAAAATTGCTTAGATTCACTGTACTCTACCGCATCTACCGAACCGGATACGTCATTCAATATGACAATATCTAATGGCTGATTACAAGTGTTTTGTGGATTGGTTTCGTCTAACAGCATAACGTTTTGGGCTACTGTTCTACCTTCGGCATCGGTTATACTAATGGCATAACTGCCGGCATACAGATTATCAACAGTAAAAACAGGGGAATTGCTGCTGAAAGAACCGTTTGAAGTGCCGCTCCATGAAATGGAGAATGGAGATGTTCCTCCTTCAATAGTCAGTTGTATGTAGGCATTGGGTAAATTATTGCTGCTGTTGGTGGTGGTAATGTCGGTTATTTCAAATACGCTGCCTGCAACGGTGTTGAGGGTTATAGTTGCCATGTTAGTATCACCGGCGGCATTGCTGACGGTGATGCTGTAAGTGCCTGCTGCCAGGTTGTCAATGGTAAATATATCGGTAACAGCAACACTGTTGCCCGAAGTACCCGAATCGGAAGCCCACGTATATGTATAAGGCGGTAAAAGAGAAGCCTCTCCACCTGTTGCCTGCACCAGCACAGAGCCATTAGCCGCTCCTATACAAGGCAGGCTGTTGACCGATACCTGTACATTTAAAGCCAGCAAATTTTCATACCATGCGATTTTGTCGTCCGCAAAAGAAGCAGACAACACGTCCATATCACCATCGTCATCTAAATCAGCGGCATAAAGGGAAACTACGCCATCAACAGCCGTACTGATAGTTTGCTGACTGTTAAAGTTGCCCCCGCCAGTGTTTTCATACCAGACTATTGCGGTATCTAAATCCGACAAAACATCCATATCACCGTCTTCATCCAAATCGGTGGCATAAACAGCATGTACGCTAGTGGCAGCGGCGTTTATAATTAGCTGTCCGCCAAAGTTGCCCGCGCCGTCGTTTTCATACCAAGCTATTTTGTCGTTTCCGGCAGAAGCCGACAAAACGTCCATATCGCCGTCTCCATCCAAATCGGTGGCATAAACGCAGGTTGCCCAATCGGCAGAGGTACTGATGATTTGTTCTTCGCCAAAGTTTCCTGTGCCATCGTTTTCATACCAGGCTATTTTGTCGTCCTCAGCAGAAGCCGACAAAACATCCATATCGCCGTCACCATCTATATCGGCAGCATAAACAGAAATTGCATAATTGGCAGATGTGCTGATGATTTGCTGTGCACCGAAGTTACCCAATCCATCATTTTCATACCAAGCTATTTTATTGTCCCCGGCAGAAGCAGACAAAACGTCCATATCGCCATCGCCATCTATATCGGCAGCATAAACGGAGAATGGGCCATTGATAGCCGTGCTGATAATTTGCTGCCCACCAAAATTGCCCAGTCCATTATTTTCATACCAGGCTATTTTGTCGTCCTCAAGAGAAGCCGACAAAACGTCCATATCACCGTCTCCATCCATATCGGCAGCATACACAGACCATGCACCATTGACAGCATAACTTATTATCTGCTGCCAGCCAAAATTACCCATGCCGTCATTTGCATACCAGGCTATTTTGTAGTCATGGGCAGAAGCCGACAAAACATCCATATCCCCGTCTCCATCTATATCGGCAGCATAGACGGAAGTTGCGGCATTGGCACCCGTGCTGATGATTTGCTGCCCATCAAAGTTGCCTGCGCCGTCGTTGGCATACCACGCTATTTTGTCTTCCAAGTAAGAGGTCGACAAAACATCCATATCGCCGTCTCCATCCAAATCAGCAGTATAAACAGAACCTGCGCCATTAGCTGCCGAACTAATTATTTGCTGTACGTCAAAGTTGCCTGCCCCGTCGTTTGCATACCAGGCTATTTTGTCGTCATTAAAAGAAGCCGATAATACGTCCATATCGCCGTCTCCATCTATATCGGCAGCATATGCGGAGGTTGCGGAAATGGCCACCGTACTGATGATTTGCTGTACGCCAAAGTTACCCGTGCCGTCGTTTGCATACCATGCTATTTTGTTGTCCCCTGAAGAAGCCGATAATACATCCATATCGCCGTCTCCATCCAAGTCGGCAGCGTACACAGTATTTGCGTTATCGGCAGCGGTGCTGATGATTTGCTGTGCATCAAAATTGCCCACGCCGTCATTGGCATACCAGGCTATATTCACATCATAAGCAGCAGCCGACAAAACGTCCATATCGCCGTCTCCATCTATATCACCGGCATAAACAGATCCTGCGCCATTGACAGTGACGTTGATGATTTGCTGTACGCCAAAATTGCCCGCGCCGTCGTTTTCGTACCACTCAATTATGAAATTAGATACCGATAAAACATCCATATCACCATCTCCATCCAAGTCGGTAGCGTACACAGCGCGCGCGCCACCGGCAGCGGCAGCGGTGCTGATAACTTGCTGTGCGCCAAAATTGCCCGCGCCGTCATTGGCATACCAGGCTATTTTGACATCATAATAAGTTGCCGATAAAACATCCATATCGCCGTCTCCATCCAAGTCGGCAGCGTACACTTTAGTTGCGCCATTGGCAGCGGAGTTAATAATTTGCTGTGCGCCAAAATTGCCCGAACCGTCGTTGGCATACCAGGCTATTTTATTATCTTTAAAAGAAGATGACAACACATCCATATCACCATCGCCATCTATGTCGGCGGCATAGACAGAGTTTGCGCCATCGGTTTCGGTTTGTACAATAACCTGCTGCGGGCCAAAAGTGGTTTGGGCATAACCATTACCGACAGCTAAAATACCAAGTACGATAAGCATATAAACGTATAATCTTTTCATCTTTGTTGAATTGTAGTGCGAAAAATTTAGTTATTTGGTTTCTCATTATCGTAGGGTTTAAACCCTACGATAATGAGAAACGGAGGATAAAAAGTTTACTCCTTCACCACCTTCCCCGAAACCACCTCAACCCCGTTGTTGAGCGTAACCACATACAAACCCTGCGGGTAAGGCAACATATCTAAGACGTAGTTATTTGTTCCAATGGTTGGATGCAGGGTTTCTTCAAAAAGCAGCCTGCCGGTGAGGTCGTAGAGGTGGAGGGTGGTGGGTTGGGTTTGGAGCGAAGTGTAGGTTAAGGTGGCTGTGTTTCGGGATGGGTTGGGAGTGATTTGAAGGATAGTAGTTGGCGCATCGGGAGTGTTGATGCCGATAAAAAGCAGGTTTTCATTCCAGGCTATTCTGTCATCATGATTTGAAGCATATAAAGCATCTAAATCACCATCTCCATTCAAATCGGCTGCATAAACATCTCTAGCATTACTGGCACCGGAGATGTATTGTTTTGGACTGAAATTGCCTGTTCCATCATTTTCATACCATTCTACATCACCATAAATAAAATAGCCGGATAAATTTATATAGCCGTAATAGGTAGTGGCCATAATATCTATATCCCCATCGCTATCCAAATCGGTGGTAAAAATTTTTGTTATTTGGCGGTCGGCCGTAGTTAAAATTATTTGCTGTTCGCCAAAGTTGCCGAAGCCATCATTTTCCAACCAAGCCATTTCATCAACATAAACCCTCAAAACATCCATATCTCCATCCCCGTCTAAATCAGCAGCATATAATTGCGCTGAAGTAAAGGAGGTTGAAGTGAAGATTTCCTGCGGTCCAAAAAATACTCCTCCTTCGTTTTCATACCATACAATTTTATTAGAAAAATTCGATAAAACATCTAAGTCGCCGTCGCCGTCCAAATCGGCTGCACATAGAGAATTAATTTCATTGGTAGCAGAACTAATGATTTGCTGCGGACTAAAGTTGACGAAGCCATCATTTTCGAACCAAGCTATATTAGACCTCTTGCGAAAGTCTAAAAGTAGTTAAGAGAATAGTTACTTTTGTGT